>DXIA01000075.1 GCA_019113125.1 Candidatus Pygmaiobacter gallistercoris
CTGTATGTCCCGGAGCCGCAGAACGACTTTATCTTCAGCATCATCTGTGAGGAACTCGGCTTTATTGGTGCGATGGTGGTGATTCTGCTCTTTGTGCTGTTGCTGGTGCGGGGCGCGGTGATCGCGATCAACGCGAAGGACAAATTCGGGGCGATGCTGGTCGTCGGCATCATCGCGCAGGTCACGGTGCAGGCGGTGCTGAACATCGCGGTGGTCACCAATACGGTGCCGAACACCGGCATCAGCCTTCCCTTCTTCAGCTATGGCGGCACCTCGCTGATGATGCTGCTGGGCGAGATGGGGATTGTACTTTCGGTCAGTCGACAAAGCAGACTGCCGCGCACCTAGCGGCGATCTGCTCAGATAGCGTAGTAAAGGAGAGTTTGGTTTGAGAGTACTCATCGCTGCGGGCGGCACCGCCGGGCACATCAACCCGGCACTGGCGATTGCCGCTCATCTGAAGGAGCGCCAGCCGGACACCGTGATCGCCTTTGCCGGGCGCCGGGAGGGTATGGAGTACGGTCTGGTGAAGAAACAGGGTTATCCGTTTTACCACATCGAGGTGCAGGGGATTCAGCGCAGTCTGACGCCGCACAACATTGTGCGCAACATCAAGGCGCTGTGGTATCTCTCCTCCGCGGGGCGCAAGAGCCGCAAAATCCTGCGGGAGTTCGCGCCGGATCTGGTCATCGGCACCGGTGGCTATGTCAGCGGACCGGTGGTACTTAGCGCGGCGAAACAGGGGATCGCCACCGCGATTCACGAGCAGAACGCCTTTCCCGGTGTGACCAACAAGATCCTCGCAAAATACGTCGATCTGGTTTTTGCATCGATGCCGGACGCGGTGGAAAAGCTCGGCGCCCCGCACAAGACGATCGTCACCGGCAACCCGGTGCGGCCGGAGATCCTCCGGGCCGATCGGGAACAGGCGCGCAAAAAGTACGGCATTCGCCCCGATCAGATCTGCCTGCTCTCGTTTGGCGGGAGCCTCGGGGCCCGGACCATCAACCAGGTCACGGCGGAACTCGCCGCCTGGCATATCCGGGAGAAGAAGGACTTTTACCACATCCACGGCACCGGCAGCTATGGGGTGGACCTCTTCCATCAGCTCTGTGAGGAGCGGGGCATCCTGGGCGATCCGCATCTCGAGGTGCGGGAGTATATCGACGATATGGCTGCCTGCCTTGCAGCCGCGGACCTGGTCATCAGCCGCAGCGGGGCGATCACCATCAGCGAACTGGCTGCCGTCGGCAGAGCGTCCATTCTGATCCCCTCTCCGAATGTCGCGGAGAACCATCAGTACTACAACGCGCTTGAGCTCGCAAGACCCGGCGGTGCGGTGCTGATCGAGGAGAAGAATCTCACCGGGGAGAAACTGATCCAGACGGTCGACACACTGACAAGGGAACCGGGCAAGCTGGAACAGATGGGACAGATTGCGCACAGCTGCGCGCATCTGAACAGTCTGGAGAAGATCAGCGTCCAACTGGAAAAGCTGATGAGCCAGCGGACGGAGAAACAGGGGCAGGATCAGTGAGCTGAAAAAGGGAAGAGAGTGGAAATTTTCCCTTCTTTTCCGCCTGACAGACACACAAAAAACGATTTCCGCATAGGATGGCCCAAATGAGCGAGGCCGCGCACCCAGCGGCCGGCAGGGGGCGTTTTGTGTGGAAGAGATTTTGGTACATGGCGGGCGGCCACTCTTTGGAAAGCTCGAGATGCCGACGGCGAAGAACAGCATCCTCCCGATTTTGGCGGCCGCGGTGCTGACCCGGGACGCAGTCTGTATCCACCGCGCGCCGTTTCTGCAGGATGTCGAGACCTCGATGCAGCTGCTCGCAGCGCTGGGCTGCCCGGCGGTTCGCGCCGGGCAGGACCTCCTGCTCAGCTGTGACGGCCCGGTAGGCGATACGGTGCCCCGCCCGCTGATGGCGGCGATGCGGTCCTCGATCTACTATCTGGCGCCGATGCTGGTGCGGGCCGGGCGGGCCCGGCTGAGTTTTCCGGGCGGCTGCCGGCTGGGCGCGCGGCCGATCGACATCCATCTGGAAGGGTTGACCGCGATGGGGGCACGGGTCACCGCGCGGGGAGATCTGCTGGAGTGTGACGCGCCGCACGGACTGCACGGCGTCCGGTTTCACCTGCGGTTTCCCAGTGTCGGCGCCACCGAGACGCTGATGATGGCGGCGGCCGCCGCACGGGGCGAGACGGTGCTCACCGGAGCGGCGCGGGAGCCCGAGATCCGGGATCTGGCCAATTTTCTCAACGCCTGCGGCGGCAGGGTGACCGGCGCGGGCAGCAGTAAGATTGTGATCCGCGGCGGCAGGCTGCACGGCTGTGCCTATACCCCGATTCCCGACCGGATCACCGCGCAGACGGTGCTCTGCGCCGGCGCCGCCTGCGGGGGAGAGATCCTGCTCGAGCGGGTTCCGTTTGAGCCGATCCGCCCGATGGCAAGGCTGCTCACCCAGGCAGGATGCAGGCTGCGGCGGCTCGATCATGACCGGGTGGAGCTGGTGTCGGATGGGCGGCTGACCGCCCTCGGTACCCTTTCCACCGGCGTCTATCCCGCGTTTGCGACCGATGCCGGACCGCTGCTCGCGGCCGCGATGCTCACCGCGCGGGGAACGACACGACTGCGGGAGACCATCTTCACCAACCGGTTCGGCTGCGCAAAGGAGTTTGCGCGGATGGGCGCGGATCTCGACTGCCGCGGGAATCTGCTCAGCATCCGGGGTGTCCCCGCACTTCGGGGCGCACGGGTCGAAGCGGGCGATCTTCGGGGCGGTGCGGCGCTGGTGATTGCAGCGCTCGCCGCACAGGGCGAGAGCCGGATCAGCGGGGTGGAATACATCCGCCGCGGCTATGAGGATATCGGAGAAATGTTCGGTGCGCTGGGCGCGGCAATCGGCCGCAGCGCGCAGCCGGAGCGGGAGACCACTGCGGCAGGAAGATAAAAAGGGAGGGATGCCGGATGGAGAGACCAGAGCGCCAGGGTGCGGTTCGCAGAACTGCGCCGCCGCGCGGGGAACAGCCGGCACCCCCGCGGCGCAAACTTTCTCCCGAGGAGAAGAAAGCGCGGGACAAGGCGATCAAAAAACGGGTCAAGGAAAAACGAAAACAAGCAAAGCTGGACCGGAAACTGCAGGAAAAACGGGAAAAGGCGCTGCGAAAAAAACACAAGATGATCGCAAAGCAGCGCCGAAAACAGCGGGCGGCACAGGCGATGAACACGCCGGGCGGACTGCCGGACGGGCAGACGCCCCGCCGCGTGACCCACGGGGAGGCCCGCCGGCGCAGAAGACGGAGAACGATCATTACCGTCTGTCTGATGTTGCTCTTCATCGGGGTCGGTTTCCTCCTCTCGGTGACGGTGCTGTTCCAGATCGGGGATTACCGGGTTGACGGGGAGAGCGTCTATTCGCAGGAGGAGCTGGTCGAGGCGTTTGGCTATCAGCCCGGCGAGAATATGTTCCAGTTCAAGATCAGCGAAGTGGAGGAGCAGATGCTGCAAAAACTGCCCTATCTCGAGAGCATCAAGGTGCGGCGCAGTCTGCCCAAGACGGTGGTCTTCATTGTCACGCCGGCGCAGGAGAAGTACTGCATCGAGACGGCAGCCGGCACGCTGGTGCTCAGCGAGAATCTGCGGATTCTGCGCTCTGCGCAGGCGGCGGAGAGCGGGCTGTGCACTATTTCCGGGCTGCAGCCGGAGAAGACCGACATCGGGCAGACCCTCTCCACAGGAGATGCAACCACCGATGAACTGGTGAAGACGGTGCTCGACGCGCTAAATGCGAGCGAGCTCTCTCCACTGACCGCGCTGGATTTCACCGATCCCTATGATATCCAGCTGACCTACGATGGCAGAATCCGGATCAAGCTCGGTACCACCGCACAGCTGGACTACAAGCTTGAGATGATCAAAAAAACGCTGGAGGACTCCTACTTCACCGACACGACCACCGGTACACTGGATGGCAGCGATGCGGGCAAGACAACCTTCCGTGCCGGATAAGAGGAAAGAGTTCCCAAAAATTGAAAACGAAATTTGTACATTGTTGCAAAAAGTATTGAATTGTTTTTTGAAATCTGTTACTCTAAATAAAGTAATATTTTTAAAGGAAATCAGCAGACAGACTGTTGACGCAATATAAAATTCAACGCGCAAAACAGGACAAGCCGATACGGTAGGAGGAATTTCAAATGGCGTTTATTCTCGACAACGAGACAGAGAATGTCACCAATATCAAAGTCATCGGTGTAGGCGGTGGCGGCGGCAACGCGGTGAACCGGATGGTGGAAGCGGGTCTCAAGGGCGTCGAGTTTATCTCTATGAATACCGATCTGCAGGTGCTGTCCACCTCCCGTGCAACCATGAAGGTCCAGCTGGGCGCAAAGCTGACCCGCGGCCGCGGCGCGGGCGCAGATCCCGAGGTCGGCAAACGCAGTGCTGAGGAGACGCGGGACGAGATCGCGGCGGCGCTCAAGGGCGCACAGATGATCTTTATCACCGCGGGCATGGGCGGCGGCACCGGCACCGGTGCCGCGCCGGTGGTTGCCTCCATCGCGAAAGAACTCGGCATTCTGACGGTCGGCATCGTGACCAAACCCTTCGCTTTTGAGGGCCGGCGCAAGATGACCCTTGCCGAAGAGGGCATCACCAATCTGCGCGAGCAGGTCGACAGCCTGATCGTGATTCCCAATGAGCGGCTCAAGATGATCAGCCAGGAAAAGATCACCCTGCTCAATGCGTTTGAGGCGGCAGACAATGTGCTGCGTCAGGGCGTTGAGAGCATCTCGGCGCTGATCAATGTCCCGGCCTTCATCAACCTCGATTTTGCCGATGTTCGCAGCGTCATGAAGGATGCGGGACATGCCCACATGGGTGTTGGTTCGGCCAGCGGTGCGAACAAGGCCGAGGAGGCCGCACAGGCGGCGATTTCTTCGCCGCTGCTCGAGACCAGTATCTCGGGCGCACGGGGCGTCATCATCAACATCACCTCTTCGCCGGACATCGGTCTCGAGGAGGTCGATACCGCGGCCTCCCTCATCACCTCCTCCGCGCATCCGGATGCAAATATTATCTGGGGCGCCGCAGTGGATGAGTCGATGAACGATGAGATGCGGATTACCGTGATTGCGACCGGATTTGAAAACCAGGCGCCCGCACAGGGGGAGAAGGACGGGAAGATCAGTTTCTCCTCCGGCAGCGATACGGACCCGATCGAGCCCTTCAATCCCTTCTCGAGCAAAGTGCTCAACGGCGGGGTTTCCTTCAGCAATTCCGCCGAGGGCGAACAGGATGACGGCAGCTACTATGATGATGTGCTGACCCTGCTCAACAACCACGGCAAACAGTAAATTTTTTACAGCAGGCGTTTTGATGACGCCTGCTGTTTTTTTAGTTCACGGGGGCGGAACACTGGAATCTTTCTTTTTTTGGAAAAGCTCTTTTGTTCCGTGTGGCAGAATGGTATAATGCTAATTAAGTAGGGCAAAAGGAGGAGACAGGGTTGGAAGATATGAGGAATGCCGCCGTGGTGGTCGGCCCGCAGGATACCGCCGAAAGCCGTCCTCTGCCCACAGCGCTGTGGGGATTCCGGAAAAAAGATGTGCTGGCCGCCATTGATGAGATGATGCAGGCCAACAGGACCCGGCAGCAGGAACTGTCCACACAGATCGAGACGCTGGAACAGCAGCTGGAGGAGTCGCGGCAGGACAGCTCCCGGATGGAGGAGCGGTCCCGTGCGCTTTCCGATCAGCTGAGCACCCAGCAGGAAACAGCCCGAAAGCTGGAACAGCAGGTCGCAGATGCGAAACGGGAGAGCGAGTCTTTCCGCGCCAAGCTGTTTGTCTCGGAGAAGGACAACTATACATTGCGCCAGGAACAGGCGAGTCTGAAAGAGCAGACGCAGCAGCTGCAAAAACAGCTGGAACAGGCGCAGGAGCTGGAGAGCTGCCTGCGCAAGGAGCGGGAGGCCGCAGCGGAGCGCACCCGCGAGCTGGAGACACTGCACAGTGAAAAGGAAAACCTGAGCACCCGGATCAATGAACTCGAGCAATCGCTGGACGGCTGGCGCGCCCGGGAAGAGGAGATCGAGCAGCAGGTACAACAGGCCCGCAAGGAGGCGGTCCGGGTGGTGCAGGAGGCAAAGCAGGATGCTGAGAAGGTCACCGCGCAGGCGCGCCGTGACGCGGACAAGATCCTGATCGATGCAAACCGGGCCGCGGTTCATCTGCAGGAGGATGCACAGGAGGAGATTTTGCGCCGGCAGCAGGCGGCGCAGGCCAGCGCGGAGAGCCTGGGGAACAGCATCCATGATCTTCAGCAGCGGCTCGCCGCGGTGGAAAAACAGATGGACGACGCCTATGGCGCGCTCAAGGAGGCCGCTGAGCGGATTCGCTCGGCGGCGGAGCAGACAGCGGCAAAGGGGGAGCAGGTCGGCAAAATCGCCTCCCGCTATGGAATTGCGGAGGAGAAACCCGAAGACCGGGAAAAACAAAAACCCCATCCGCCGGCGCCGCCGAAACCAAACGGGGAGCCGGAACAGCTCAAAAAGTCGCACGGCCTGTCGGATCTGGTGTTGGAAAAACTGACACGGCTTTTGAGCTGAGCAACGATTTGAAATGACGGAAGTCCGCCGCACCCCGCTGCGGCGGCTTTTTTTGAAAATGGGGACTTGCAAAAACTATACTCAAATGGTATAATATAGAAAAATTAACCGATACTTCATTTTGAGGAGGTAAATAATATGGCAATCGAGATCACAAAAGAGAATTTTGAACAGGTTGTTCTCGGCAGCGATAAACCGGTGCTTGTAGATTTTTGGGCGAGCTGGTGTGGCCCCTGCAAGATGATGAGCCCGGTGATTGATCAGCTGGCGGAGGAGCTCGCCGGCAAGGTGACGGTCGGAAAGATCAATGTGGACGAGCAGCAGGAGCTGGCGGTCCGCTATGGTGTCATGAGCATTCCGACGGTGGTACTCTTCCGCGGCGGCAAGGAGGACAAGCGCAGCGTGGGTTTTGTGCCCAAGGTAAAGCTGCTCGCAAGCCTTGGGCTTTAAATTTGAAAAAGAAAAACTCTCTGCAATTTTTTGCAGAGAGTTTTTTGTTGTAACGGGTTTTTGCAAATCTTTGAGGGTAGACGCCGGACTATCTGTGGTTGACGGCGCTGGTTCCACGCTCCACCAGATAGGTGGCCTCGAGATCCGCCATATGCAGTTTCACCGCGAGGGGATATACTCGATAGGCCTCGCTGATCGCAAAGCTGCCGCCCCGGACTGCGTCGTCAAAACCGCCCATATGCCACCGGATGGCCATTGCCTCGACAGGCTTGAGCCGGACAAACCGCTCGATCAGATAGACGCTCTTCTCCCCGTGGCCATAGGGAAACGCATCGGCGACCGAGTAGCTCGGCACCCGCTCCCAGGCGCCGGTCTCCTCGTTCTTGACATTCCGAAAACCGGGCTTATAGAAGTTTGCCTTGCATAGATCATGCAGCAGACCACAGATGGCAAAGCTCTCCGGATTCTCCCCCTCGACGAAAAAACGCTGGGTGAGGACCCGGTAGACATTGACGCTGTGCATGACCAGACCGCCCTCACAGGCCCCGTGAAACCGGGTGCTGGCAGGGGCGGTGAAGAAATCGGTCGTCTGCATCCAGTTGAGAAGGGCCTGTGCGCCCTCCCGGTGGATCTGCTCTTCAAAGATCCGGATAAATTCTTCTTTGTAATCCATAGTCAAATTTCCATTTCCGCAAGGATTCCCTTGAGAATCGCAAGCTCATCGCGGGAAAGGGAGATTCCCTTGCCCATCTTGGCCCCATCCGGCGCCCAGTCGCGAATATCGTACTTGGGCTCACGATCGTTCCAGCTGATCAGATTCAGCTGACGCTCCCAGCCGTTCGCGCTCTGGGAGAGAACTGCAATCCGCTCTACGATTTCGTACTTGAATTCAGCCATTTCACTGCACCGTCCTGATTTGAATTTTTGACCGCAAAACAGGTGCGGCCGAACCTGCTTTCCTATTTTAATGGTTTGAAAACACAATTGCAAGACCCGTGGGACAGAAACGAATGGTTGCACAGAAGAGAAAAAACAAATACAATAGAGAAAAACAGGAAACACAGCGAGCCGGAGGGAGGCAAAAGATGAAAGGCAAAATTTATACCGTTACCCTGAACCCCGCCTGGGATCGCACCGCGACGGTGGATCAGCTGGTGCCCGGCGGGACCAACCTGCTGCGGGAACTGCGGGCGGACGCAGGGGGCAAGGGGATCAATGTGAGCCGTGTTCTGCCGATTTTGGGCAGGGACACCGAGGCGCTCGGGTTGTTGGGTGCCGGCGCGGGGGATCAACTGCTCACCCGGCTGCAGGAGGAGCGGATTTCCTGCGATTTTATCCGGATTCTGCAGGATTGCCGCACCAACACCAAGATCATCGACGCCGCGCGGGGGGTTACGACCGAATTCAATGAGCCCGGGCCGAAGGTCTCTGAAAAGGAACTCCAGGCGCTCGAACAGCGGCTTTGCAGACTGCCGCAGGGAGCGGTGGCCGTCTTTGCGGGCAGCCTGCCGCCCGGTGTGCCGACCGACTGGTACGCCCATGCCGCGGCGCTGTGCAGGGCGGCCGGCGTGCGGATGATTCTGGACACCTCCGGCGCTCCGCTGCGGGAGGGGCTTGTCGGCGGGCCGGCGCTGATCAAGCCGAACCGGGGAGAGCTGGAAACCCTCTGTGGAACGCCGCTGCAGGAGACAGAGCAGCTGATTGCGGCGATTCGGGGACTGCTGAGCAGCGAAATGCCGTTTATGGCGGTCAGCATCGGCGCAGAGGGGGCGGTATTCGTCACGGCGGCCGAGGCGGTCCTGGCGGTCCCGCCGGCGGTGCGGGCAAAGAGCACCGTCGGCGCCGGGGATACGATGACCGCGGTGCTCGCCGATTGGCTTGCCGACCAACCGGAAAACAGCCCGCCGCCGCGGGGCGAGGTTTTGGTCTCGCTGGCATCGAGGGCGGTGGCGGCGGCGACGGCAAAGGTCCTGCGGGAGGGAACACAGCCCCCTCTGCCGACCGAAATTGCCTCGATCGCTTCCGGTGTGACCTGCCGCAAGGTTGGATAGACAGCAAAAAGGCTGCGGATTCCGTATGGAGTCCGCGGCCTTTTTTGAACAAAAAAGCGGGGCAAAGGTTTTCCTTTGCCCCGCCGTGGTCGGAGTAGGGAGACTTGAACTCCCGGCCTCTTGGTCCCGAACCAAGCGCGCTACCAGCTGCGCTATACCCCGAAACAAAAGGCAGCAGAGATTTGACTGCTGCCGATGTTGGTTGCGGAAGAAGGATTCGAACCCTCACAAACAGAGTCAGAGTCTGCCGTGCTACCTTTACACAATTCCGCAACGTGCTTGATTATTATACCGCCCGACAAAAAGTTTGTCAACACCAAATCACAAAAAAATTCCAAAAAATTTCTGTAATTCCGACGAGGAGAAAACAGTGCGGATTGTATTGACAAACAAACCGGGAAAGAATACTCTAAAAAGTAATAAGGGATGCGCCCGCAGATCAAGGGGCGAACACACAGGAGGGAAAAAGATGACAAAGCGCGTAGGAATTCTCACCTCGGGCGGCGACTGCCCGGGCCTGAATGCGACCATCCGCGGAGCTGCCAAGGCACTGTATGAGCAGCTGGGCTCAGATGTCGAGATTGTCGGTATTCGGGACGGATACTCCGGCCTGATCACCGGGGACTGGCATGAGATGAAACAGAGCGATTTTTCCGGGATCCTGACCCAGGGCGGCACGATTCTCGGCACCAAGCGCACCCCCTTTAAGATGATGAAGGTCATCGAGGAGGATAAGGTGGACAAGGTCGCCGAGATGAAGAAGACCTATAAAAAGGCAAAGCTCGATTGTCTGCTCTGTCTGGGAGGAAACGGAACCCACAAGACCGCGAACCTCCTCTCGGAAGAGGGAATGAATATCATCGGGCTGCCCAAGACGATCGACAATGATATCTGGGGAACCGATGTGACCTTCGGATTTCACACCGCGGTGGATATCGCCACCGAGGTCATTGACCGGATCCACACCACCGCCTCCAGCCACCGCCGGGTGATGGTCATCGAGCTGATGGGCAACAAGGCAGGCTGGCTGACCCTTTACAGCGGCATTGCCGGCGGCGCGGACATCATCCTGATCCCCGAGATGCCCTATGACATGGACAATGTCATCAAGGCGATCGAGAAACGCAATGCCCGTGGCCGGACTTTCTCGATCCTCGCGGTGGCGGAGGGCGCCTATGACAAACAAGAGGCAAAGATGAAGAAAAAGGAGCGGGCGGCTGCTCGCGCGGCTGCCGGCATCAAGACCGCGACCAACCGAATCGCCGAGGACATTGAGCGGATCACCGGGTTCGAGACGCGGGTCTGTGTGCCGGGCCATATGCAGCGCGGCGGCACCCCCTCGGCCTATGACCGGGTGCTGGCGACCCAGTTCGGCGCCTATGCGGCGAAACTGGTGGCAGAGGACAAGTACGGTGTTGCGGTCGCAATGGTCAACGGGGTTGTGACCGACAATCCGCTGTCCGAGGTCGCGGGCAAGACCAAACTGGTTCCGCCGGACTGCGCGATGGTGGAGCTCGCACGCAGCATGGGCGTTTCGCTGGGCTAAAATTTCAAATGGGTTATCGGGGCGGGCCGCGGGGCTCGCCCCTTTTGCTTTTTGAACAAAGCATTGAATAAATATAAAAAATAATTGAAAAAAAACTCTTTTCCCGGTTGACAAACCCATCCCGATGTGGTTAAAATTAAGGATGTTTCGGTTTGTCCCGATCCGGGACGAAAAACCGGTTTTTCACAAGAAAAAAAGGGGAGAAGAGAATGAAAAAGATTCTGGCAGTTTTGCTGGCAGCCGCAATGGCGCTTTCGCTTGTGGCCTGCGGCGGCGATTCTTCTGCTGCCTCGGACGGGCCGCGGACCTCGATGGTCTACGGTATGAGCGCCGAGCCCAGCACGCTGGACCCGATGAATGTGGCCAGCATGAACACCTTTACCGTTACCTACGCGCTGTATGACACCCTGACCGTCTCGGACGGCAACGGCAGCTACAAGCCCTACCTGTGTGATGATATCCAGGTTTCGGAGGACGGCCTGACCTATACCATCACCCTGAACAAAGAGGTCAAGTTCCAGGACGGCAGCACCCTCACCACCGAGGACATCGCCTATTCGATTCAGCGGACCATCGACGCCGGCTGGGCGTTTGATATGACCCTCTGCATCGACAGCGTTGAGGTGGTGGATGAGCACACCGTCGTGCTGCATCTGAACACCCCGTTCGGCGGCATGCTGGGCTCCCTCGCTTCGCCCTTCTTCTCGATCATGAGCAAGGCGTACTGCGAGGCGCACAGCGACGAGGAGATTGCCCGCGCGCCGATGGGCACCGGCGCCTACAAGCTGGTCGAGTGGGTCTCGGGCGATCACATCACCCTCGAGGCGAATGAGGACTATTTCGCTGGTGCGCCGCAGATCAAGACCATCACCCTGCGCCCCTACACCGATAAGAACACCGGCCTGATCGCATTGGAGGCCGGCGAGCTGGATGCGTTCCTGAACATCAACCCCAGCGATATCCCGACCGTTGAGTCGAATCCGGATCTGGCACTCTACAGCTGCGATGCGGCCAGCGTGCTGAGCCTGAACATGAACATCGAGGATGAGGTCCTCTCCAACGAGCTGGTTCGCAAGGCGATCTTTGCCGCCGTCAACAAGGACGACATCATCGTGGGCGCGCTGGAGGGCATCGGCACCCCGGCGAACTCCCCGATCCCGACCGTCTGCGCCGGCTATTCCGCCGACACCCCGGGCAGCGAGTATGACCCCGAGGCCGCGAAGGAGTATCTGAAGGAGGCCGGTTATGAGAACGGTCTCTCCCTGACCCTCTGCCTCAAGGAGGACACCACCAACCAGAAGGTCGCCCAGATTCTCAAGTCCCAGCTGGCTGAGGTCGGCATCGACGTCACCATCGAGATCATGGAGGGCGGCACCTATACCAATGCGGTTTACTCCAACGGCGATTATCAGATGACCATCGGCGCCTGGTCCGCGATGTTCCTGGACGCCTATTCGGTCATGTACAGCCAGTTCCACAAGGACTGCTACGGCAGCACCGGCAACATCACCCACGTCACCACCGACGAGCTGAGCAACCTGCTGGATGCCGCGGCCGAGGCCAACGATGACCAGAAGGTCGCCGCCTACGACGCGGCCTGCGCCAACATCCTCGAGCATGCCTATCAGCTGCCGCTGGTCTATCAGCAGACCACCATCACCACCAATGCGGCGCTCAAGGGCGTCGAGGCGAACCCGATGGGCGTGTACATGCTGCGGGACTTCTATTTTGAATAATCAGGGGGCAAACGTCTCCTGATCTCCCTGAGGGGGCGGAGGACGACCTCCGCCCCTTCTTTTCCTTTTCCCCGATCGAACAATATTTTAGGAGGTAGATGCTGATGGCAAAGTACATCCTCAAGCGTCTGGCGATGATGGTGCTGGTGGTGCTTGGCATCTCGTTCATCGTCTTCACCATTATGAATCTGACGCCCGGCAACGCGGCCCAGATGATCCTCGGTCAGTCCGCGACCCCGGAGCAGGTGGCAAAGCTCGAGGCGGAATTCGGATTGGATCAGCCCTTCTTTGCCCGTTTCTTCAATTTCTGGAAAGGGGTGCTGCAGGGGGATTTCGGCCAGTCCTATCAGACCAGACTGCCGGTGTTTGACGAGATTCTCGCCCGGTTCCCCACCACCCTGAAACTGGCGACCTTTGCGATGCTGATCGCCACCCTGATCGGTGTGCCGGTTGGGGTCATCTCGGCGGTGCGGCAGTACTCGATCGTCGATGGGGTGAGCATGGTGATCGCGATGCTCTTCGCCTCGGTGCCGAGCTTTGTGATGGGCCTGCTGCTCCAGCTCGAGTTTGCCCTCAATCTGCACTGGCTGCCGGCAACCGGTACCGCGAACTGGCAGAGCTACATCCTACCGGCCTTTACGCTATCCGCCTCGACGATGGCGACCCTCACCCGTATGACCCGGTCGACGATGCTCGAGGCGATTCGGCAGGACTACATCCGCACCGCCCGGGCCAAGGGCGCGACCGAAGGGGCGGTGGTGCTGCGTCATGCGCTGCGCAACGCGCTGCTGCCGATCGTCACCGTCATCGGTGTGGACTTCGGCTATCTGCTGGGCGGCACCGTGGTCATCGAGTCGGTCTTCTCACTGTCCGGCCTTGGCACCCTGATGATCACCTCGATCCGGATGAAGGATACCCCGGTGGTCATGGCGGCGGTCATGTTCGTGACCATCGCTTACAGCCTGGTCAATCTGGCGGTGGATATCATCTATGCGTTCATCGACCCGCGGGTCAAGTCACAG
>DXIA01000076.1 GCA_019113125.1 Candidatus Pygmaiobacter gallistercoris
TTTTATTTAAGGTTGCCTTTAAATTGTTTAAATCGTATAAATTGATCGATATATGCAATGAAAGAGGGAAAATTTCGACAAGAATGTAAATTTCTCCCGTCTGGACAAAAAACTACCCGGGAGATGGATCCACCCCCCGCCGCAGCCGGCAGCAGAGTGCCGGTGCGCCCCGCCCGGCGCAGACCGCCCGGTGCGCCTTGTTCCGCCCGGTTCGACCGGTCTGCCCCGCTCCCCGGTCCTGTGCATCCTCCGCCCCGCAGCGGCGGCGCGCGCCCGGCGGGGAATAGCGGGCGGGGCGGCGGGGCATAGTGAGAGCAGAAGGAGGGAGACTGGGTGCAGAAATTTGTGCAAAAGCGGCGGTGGGTCCTCCTCGCGGCGGGGGCGGCGATCCAGCTCGCGGTCGGCATCCCCTCCGCCTTCGGGGCCTTCTTCGGACCGCTGCGGGAGGGGTATGAGATCAGCGAGACGGCCGGGACGCTGGTCTTCGCCTGCGTGATCGGCTTTTTCGGGCTGGGCTGTGTGCTCGGCGGCGCGCTGCGGGACCGCAAGGGGCCCCGCCCCGCCGCCCTGCTCGGCAGCGGGCTGCTCGGCGGGGGATTCGGGCTCCTCGCGCTGCTGCCCGCCGGATCGCCGGCGCTGCTGATCCTCGGTTTTTCCGCCCCGGTCGGGCTCGGCTGCGCCTTTCTCACCCCCGCGGTGCTGACCGCCGCCCAGCGCTGGTACCCCGACCGCCGGGGCCTCGCCACCGGGGTGATCGGGCTCGGGATGGGGCTCTCCGGCGCGGCGCTCAGCCTGCTCGCCCGGCTGCTGCTGCCCGCCCTCGGCGTCCGGGGTGGGTTTGCCGCCCTCGGCGGGCTCCTCGCCCTTGTCGCGGCGGCGGGCTCTCTCTTTCTCTGCGATCCGCCGGGCGAACAGACCGCCCCGCCGAAAGATCAGCAGCCCGCGCTGCAGGTGGCCAAGAGCCGGCCGTTCCTCCTCGTCTTTGCGGCCACCGCCCTCGCCGCCCCCTCGGTGCTGCTCTTCTCCCCCCTCATCGTCGAGCTGGCGGCGGAGCGGGGGCTCGCGGAGAACCTCGCCTTTGCCGCCGTCGCGATCGGCAGCGCCGGGTCCGCCGCCGGCCGGCTCGCCGCCCCCGCCCTCTCCGACCGGCTGCCCCGGCGGGGGGTGGATATGGGGCTCTTTGCCGCCCTCTGCGGCCTCTCGATCGGCTTTGCGTTCGCCGGCGGCTGGCTGGTGCTGCTGCTCTGGGCGGCCCTCACCTTCTGCTATGCCGGACAGGCGGCGCTGCTGCCCACCCTCGCGGTCGACCTCTTCGGCCCCGACAGCGCCGGGCGCAACTACGGGCTGCTCGCCCTCGGGATGAGCGCCGGCAGCGTCGGGTTCACCCTCCTCGCCGCCGCCCTCGGCGGTGCGCCGGTGCGCCACCTCGTCGCGGCGGTCTGCGCCGGCGTGGGCTTTCTCGCGCTGCTCGCCCTCGGCAAAGGCGGCGGCGGGAAAGGACAAAACGGCCCCAAACAGGGATAGGCATGGCGGGAGCATCGGCGGGCAAACAGCGGCCGGGCGATTTGGCGGGGGCGCTCTTCTGTCTGCGCTGTATTCCGTTGGCGGGGCGGTTTTGGGGTTGCGACGCGCTGCGGGATATGATAGGATGGAACAAAGGAGGGAGCGGGATGGAACCACCCAAAAGTCTCTGGATTGAGGAGCTGTCCTGGCCCGAGGTCGGCCGGGCGATCGCGGGGGGATACCGGCGGCTGCTGCTCTGCGCCGCCTCGACCGAGCAGCATGGGCCGCATCTGGCCGAGAACACCGACGAGCTGTTCGGCCGGCTGCTCTGCGGCGCGCTCGCCCGGCGGCTCGGCGGCACCCTGATCGGCCCGGTGCTGCGGCCGGGGCTCTCGGCCCACCACATGCGCCATCCCGGCAGTTTCACCCTGCGGGAGGAGACCTTCCGGCTGCTGATCGAGGACTGTGTCGACAGCGGCCTGGCCCACGGCTTTGCCGAGATCGTGCTGCTGGCCTCCCACGGGACCAACTTCGCCCCGCTCGAGCGGCTGGCAGAGGAGCTCGCGGCAAAGAAGGGGGCGAAGATCGTCTGCGGGATGAAACTTTCCGACTTCATGGATCTTTACAGCGAGGGGGAACGGATGTTCGGGCTCGAGAAGGGCGCCTGCGGCGGTCATGCCTGCTGTTTTGAGACCTCGGTGATGCTGCGGTACTTTCCACAGTATGTGCAGATGGACCGGGCCGAGCGGGGGTACATGGAGGGGAACACCCCGGAATTTGCGAAAAATCTCTTTGCAAACGGGATGATGGGGGTCTCCCCCTGCGGCATCATCGGGGATGCGCGGTGTGCCAGCGCCGAAATGGGAGAGGCGTTTTTCGAGCTGTTCTGCCGCCGCGCGGTCGACTGCGTGCGGGCGGCGCTGGGAGAGGAGGAAGAAAATGCAGGTGGAGTTTGAGCGGGTGTCGGTCGACTACGGCACCGGGTACAGTTTCTTCGGCGGCATCAAGGGGGAGAGCTTTGCCCACCGGGAGATCATCCGGCGGCGGGCCGCCGAGGGCTGGCATTATGCGGGGTCGGTGCCGGTGGTCCAGCGCAGCAGCGGCTATATCGAGGAGATCGACCTCGTCTTCGAGCGGGAATGATACAAAAAACCAATCGCTGCGATTAGGTGTGGCAGAATAAGAAAACAACGGTTCTGCCGTAGACTTTTGGCGTAGAAAGCACTCAGAGCGGCCCCCCAAGCCACCAAGGCTTGAGGGGCCGCTCTTCGCACTTTCTCCATCCAAAATTCTG
>DXIA01000077.1 GCA_019113125.1 Candidatus Pygmaiobacter gallistercoris
AGCCGCGCAAAAGCGGCCTTTTTACGGCGTTGTTTTCTTATTCTGCCACACCTTTGTCCAATTCCTGTTTGGGCGGCAAGGGGCATCCGCAAAGGTATGAAAAGCCCCGCTCCCCTTGCCGGATCCGGCGAAGTCTGGTATCATACAGACCAATACCGAAAGCCGCGCCGCGCGCCGGCCGGGAAAGGAGCAAAGAAAGATGAAACAGCCTGTTTTCGGCAAAGAGACCCGCGTCGCCCCCGGCGCGGTGGTGCTGGGCGAGGTCGACTGCGGCGAAGGGGTGAGCGTCTGGTACAATGCAGTGGTGCGGGCGGATGCCGCCCCGATTCATCTGGGCGCCGGGTGCAACCTGCAGGACGGCTGCATCCTCCATGTCGACGCGGGCCACCCGATCCGGCTCGGGGATGGGGTCTCGGTGGGGCACGGGGCGATCCTGCACGGCTGCGCCGTGGGCGGCAACACCATCGTCGGAATGGGGGCGATCCTGCTCAACGGCTGCGTCGTCGGGGAGAACTGCCTGATCGGCGCGGGTGCGCTGGTGACCGAGGGAACCGTCATTCCGGACGGGTCGGTCGCCTTCGGCAGCCCGGCGCGGGTGATCCGGCCGATCCGGCCGGAGGAGATTGCTCACAACCGGTCCAACGCGGCCCACTACCGCGCGCTCGCCCGGCAATCGCTGCCCGAGGCGGACTGACTCAGCCCGCGAAGACCAGCTGCACCAGCAGCATATAGCAGACGGTGCCCCCCAGCAGCGAGAGCAGGGTGTTGCGTTTCCAGAGATGAAGCAGCAGAATCACCCCGATGCTGATCAGCTCTGGCAGTCCGAACGGGACGGAAAACGGCGAGATGCTGCGCAGGCAGTAGACCACCAGCAGCCCGGTGACGGCAGTGGGCAGCACCTCGCCCAGATACTTGACATAGGCCGGTACCGGCCGGCTGGCCGGAAAGAGCAGAAAGGGCAGGAATCGGGTGATGACGGTGCCGAGCAGCACCATCGCGATGGTCAGCACCGCCTGGGGAAAGGTCATGGTCATGACTGATTTGCCTCCTCTCTCTCCCATCTTTTTTTCAGCGCGGTCAACACCAGCAGGATCAGCAGCATCGCGGGCAGCAGAAAGCCGTCCGGCCCGAAGACGACCAGCGCCGCCACCGAGCAGAGCACCCCGGTCACAGCGGGCAGATGCCGCTTGGCCGCGAGCCACTGACCGAGAAAGATCACCACAAACAGGGCGGTCAGCACAAAGTCGATGCCGGTGGTGTCAAACGGCAGCAGACCGCCGACCAGACCGCCGAGCGTCGCGCCGCAGATCCAGGCGCACTGGTCGATCAGGGTGACAAAGAAGTAGAACCAGTCCCGGTCCACCCCCTCGGGCGGCTCGGTCGAGACATTGATCGCGAAGGTCTCATCGCACATCCCGAAGATTAAGTACCATTTCTTGCGGCCGGCGTTGCGGTACTTCTCCAGCATCGAGATGCCGTAGAACAGATGCCGCGCGTTGACGGTGAGGGCGAGCAGCAGCGCGCCGAGCGGATCAAACCGCTGCACCAGCAGATTCGCGGTGACAAACTCCATCGACCCGGCAAAGATGGTGATGCTCATCGCCATCGGCCAGAGAAAGGAAAAGCCGAGACTGGCCATATAGACGCCATAGGACATCCCGACAAACAGAAAACCCGCGCAGACCGGCAGACAGTGGGGCAGCGCGGCGACAAAGGCCTTTTTCTTCATGCCGTCTCCTCCTCTCCCTGCGGCAGAAACGCCAGCAGCTGCCGGTAACTCTCGATCAGCGCGGGCAGACTGACCGCGCAGTTGGCCGGGCTCGGACTGGGCAGCGGCAGGATCGGCCGACCGGTGACCGGCTCGATCAGCTTGTGGTAGAGTGCCGCCGCCGTCTTGCCGGTGGCAAAGATCGCCCGGATCGGCGCACCGGTGAGGATCGGGGCGAGATCATTCGGCTCAGGGTCCCGGATCGCCGCGTCGCTCGCGCCCCGGATCCGGCAGCCGGCCAGCACATCCCAGAGCGCGACGCCGTGGCGCAGCGCCAGCTGTCTGCAGCCCTCATTCTCGCCGGGATCCTCCTCGCCGAGCACCGCCGCGAGGACCGGCCAGAACCGGTTGCGGGGATGCGCGTAGTAGAAGTGCGCCGCCCGGGAACGGGGGGACGGCATCGTCCCGAGAATCAACACCCTGCTGTTTTCATCCCAAATCGGCGCGAGCGGGTGGGTGACATATTCCTCCATTGTCTCTCCTCTCTCATGGCACAAAAAAATCCGGACGCCGCGGCGTCCGGATCGGCAGAACCTCTCGTTATGCTTCCTCGTCGTCCTCCTCCGCTTTGGGCGCCTCTGCGTCGTCCGCGGCGGGGAGATCGTCCTCGTCGTACTCCTCGCTGAAGAGCATCTGCTCATACTCATCCAGCTCCTTCTCCCGCTTGAGCAGATAGCAGTACCCGGCGGCCAGTGCGCCCGCAACCGCGGACAGGAAAACGAGCAACGCGACAACTGTGGACTTCTTCATGGTGAACTCCCCTTTCTTTTTCGTGCCTTTCTTTTTCAGTTCACTTTTCAGCTGCGCGCCGAACACGGCGACGGCCCCGACGGCCGCTGTCGCCATCTTCAGCCCCTCCCGCAGCAGCTTTCCCGGTTCGATCCGGAGTTGATATTTCATTCCCGGCACCGTCCCTTCAGTTTTTTTCATTATAATATGCCCAGACCGGTTTTACAAGGGACTTTGCCCCTGCCGGCCGAGTTTTTTCACCTCTGTTAGCCTTCCCGCCGCCGGCGCGGGTTATACGCGGTCACTTTGCGATATACAGCGCCCGCTTTTCCCGCCGGCGCAGCGGCGCCGGGACAACCGCCCGGAAGAGCAGCGCCAGCCCGAAATCCGCCGCGAGGGCAAGCAGACAGGCGGGCAGCGCCCCTGCGAGGGTCATGCTGCCGTTTCCCTGCTGGATCCCCTGCAGGATCAGCTCCCCGAGGCCGCCGCCCCGCATCGTCGCGAGGGTGACCATACCGACCGCCGCGATTCCCGCCCGGCGCAGCCCCGCCATCACCTGCGGACTGGCCAGCGGCAGCAGCACCCGCACAAAGATGGTGGCCGGGTCCATCCCCATCCCGAGCGCCGCGTCGATCGGCGGCCGGCCGATCCGGCGAAATCCCTTTTCAGTGCCGAAGATCACCGGCAGGATGGTGAAGAAGAGCGCCGCGAGCAGGCTGGTGATGGTGCTGTGCCGGCCCGGCGCCATCAGGATGCCGAAGACTGCAAAGCCCGGCAGCGTCTTGAGCAGATTGACAAAGCCGATCATCGGCGGGGTCAGCGCCCGGTACCGGTAGGCCAGCAGCCCTAGTGGAAAACCGATCGCCACCGCCAGCAGAAAGGTGCCGCCGGTCAGCAGCAGCTGGCCGCCGAGCGCTGGCCAGAACCCGATCTGGGAGAGAAACTCAGGCAGACTCACAGCGGCTCCACCTCCTCCAGTTCCATTGATTGCTGGCTGAGAATGGTGACTATGCTCGAGTTGGTGATCAGCCCCACCAGCTTTTCGTTCTGCACCACCGGGATCGCGTTGACCCGGTAACGGCGAATCTTGGCCAGCAGCTCGGGGACCGTCTCCTCGGGGGAGGCGGTGGTCTTTGCCTCCCGCATCACGCTCTTGATGGCCTCCTCCTTGTTGTCACAGCGGTGGACATGTTCCGCCCGGACAATCCCCAGGAAATAGCCGTCCTCATCCACCACCAGCAGCGAGTCGACCCGCGCCAGCCGCATCTTCTCCATCCCCTTGAGCATCGGTACCTCGGGGTGGGTGGTCACCGGGCTGGTGATCATGATGTCCGACGCGCGGATCTCCTGCGGGCGGGAGAAGATCCGGTTGCGACCGACAAACTGCTCGACAAACCCCGGCTGCGGCTCCCGCAGAATCTCCTCCGGCTTGTCGTACTGCAGCACCCGGCCCCGCTCCATGATGCACAGCCGGTCGGCGATCCGAATCGCCTCCTCGATGCTGCTGGTGATAAAGACGACGGTGCGGCGCATCAGCGCCTGCAGCGTGACCAGCTCATCCTGCATCCGGCTGCGCTGCGCCGGCTCGAGGGCGGCGAACGGATCGTCCATGAGCAGAATCTCGGGATCGGTCGCAAACGCCCGGGCGATACAGACCCGCTGGCGCTCCATCGCGGTGAGCTGATAGGGATACCGGTCCATAAACTCCCCCTGCGGCAGCGAGAAGAGGGAGGCCAGCTCCCCCAACCGCCGGTCGACCGCCGACTGTGCCCAGCGGGCCAGCCGCAGCGGCTCGCAGAGGTTCTGCCGCACACTCTGGTGCTCGAACAGCCCGGCGTACTGGGTCACATAGCCCATGCTCCGCCGCAGCGCCTGTACCGGCTGACGGGCAATGTCCTGCCCGTCGATCAGCACCCGCCCGGTGGTGGGGGCGATCAGCCGGTTAATCATCTTGAGGGTGGTGGTCTTGCCGCAGCCGGAGGGGCCGGCGATCACCACCAGCTCCCGGTCCGGGATCTGCAGATTGACCCCGCTGAGCACTGTGGTGCCGCCCACCGACTTGCTGACATGTTCAAATTCGATCAAAGCGCGGCGCACTCCTTTATCCTGAATCCCCAGACGGGGACCTCCATTCTTCATCAGCGGCCTTTGCCGCAACCCTATTGTACCATACCCTCCCCCGCTTTTGAAGTCGGGCCGCCGGCCGAAAAAAGATTTCAAAATTTGTTCACTTTTGCCCCGGGGGATTGGACGACGGGCTCCAAACCGTGTATACTAAAAAAGTATGCCCGCACTGTGCGGGTCAAACCAGAGAAGAGGAAAAGATGCATGACCTTTAAGGAATTAGGGCTGATCCCCACCCTGCTGCGGGCGGTCAGTGAACTCGATTACGTCACCCCCACCCCGATCCAGCAGCAGGCGATTCCGGTGGTGCTCGCGGGGCGGGATCTGATCGGCTGCGCCCAGACCGGCACCGGCAAAACCGCCGCCTTTGCGGTGCCGATTTTGCAGCGGATGCAGGCGGACGGCGGCCGCCGCAGGGGCAAAGCAGCTCCCATCCGGGCGCTGGTGCTCACCCCGACCCGGGAGCTGGCGCTGCAGATCAAGGAGAGCTTTGACGCCTACGGGCGGTATCTGCCGCTGAAAAACGCCGTCATCTTCGGCGGGGTCGGACAGGGGCCGCAGGTCGCCGCACTGCAGGCGGGGGTGGATATCCTGGTCGCGACCCCCGGCCGGCTCAACGACCTGATCGGACAGGGATACATCGACCTGTCGGCGGTGGCATATTTCGTGCTGGACGAGGCCGACCGGATGCTGGACATGGGCTTTATCCAGGACGTCAAAAAGGTGCTGCGCCATCTGCCGGACAAGAGCCGCCGCCAGACGCTGCTCTTCTCGGCGACAATGCCCGCCGAAATCGAGGCGCTCGCCGACCAGATCCTGAAGGATCCGGTCAAGGTGGCGGTCACCCCCGTCTCCTCGACGGTGGATGCGATCCGCCAGCGGCTCTACAAGGTGGACAAGGCGAACAAGCGGGCGCTGCTCTTGCATCTGCTGCAGGACGAGACGCTGCGCTCGGTGCTGGTCTTCACCCGCACCAAACACGGGGCCGACCGGGTGGCCCGGGATCTCAACCGGGCGAAGATCGCGGCGATGGCGATCCACGGCAACAAGAGCCAGAGCGCCCGGCAGAACGCGCTGGAGAGTTTCAAGAGCGGCAAAATCCGGGTGCTGGTGGCGACCGACATCGCCGCCCGCGGCATCGACATCGAGGAGCTGTCCTGTGTGATCAACTTTGATCTGCCGAATCTGCCCGAGACCTATGTGCACCGGATCGGGCGCACCGGCCGGGCGGGTCACGGCGGTCTTGCGATCAGCTTTTGCATGTTCGATGAACTGCCCTATCTCAAGGAGATCGAAAAGCTGATCCGAAAGACCATCCCGGAGGTGACCGACCACCCCTATCCGATGCAGCAGACCGCCCCCGCCGAAAAACAGCCGGCGCAGCAAAAGCAGCCCGATCCCCAGCCGGAGAAGAAAAAAACGCCGAAAAAGCGAAAGAGGGGGCAACGGCAGCCGCAACAGGCTGCGCAGCCCACCCCCCTCGCCGCTTTGCCCCGGCCGGCAGCGCCGGTGCAGGAGGCGCCGGTCTTTGTCGAGCGGCGGCGCGCCCCCCGACCGGAGGGGCAGCCGATCTTCACCCTGCCCCGGCAGCCCGAGCCCGCCCCCACACCGGCGCCCCGGCGCAAGCCGAAGGGGGAGAGCCTGCTCCACCGCCGCCCCCAGCGCACCCGGCGGCAGGGCTGAAAATCAAATCAGTCTTGACAAACCCGGGCTTTCCTGCGAAAATAGAGTCTGTCATAGGGGAGTAGTTTGCACGGTGCGCCGTGTTCCCAAGTCAACATTCTGGCCCCCGGGCCTGGCTTGTGTTCAAAACGAGACTTATGTATAGCTTTCATCGGCTATACATAGGTCTTTTTTAGTGTCACCGTATACAAAACAGCCGCCTGAGGCCGGCGGCGGATGGAGGAAAAAACATGATCGGATTTTGGGATATTCTGCTCATTGGCATTGGTCTGTCGATGGACGCTGTTGCGGTCAGCGTCTCCAACGCACTGGCCTACCCCTGCATGGGCCGGGGGCGGCGGCTGGCAATCCCCGCGGCCTTCGGACTGTTTCAGGGGCTGATGCCGATCCTCGGTTTTTTTGCCGGCAGCCTCTTCGCCGATCTGATCAACCGGTATGCCGGCATCGTCACCCTGGTGATCCTAGCCGGCATCGGGCTGAATATGATCCGGGAGGGCTTTGACACAGACCCCGAGCAGCCCTGCGAGGAGAAGGTGCTCACCGCCCCCGCGCTGCTGGCCCAGGCGGTCGCAACCAGCATCGATGCCTTTGCGGTCGGGGTGAGTTTCTGTGCCGGTGGCGCAAATATCCTTTTCGCCGCACCGGTGATCGCGGTCACCACCTTCTGCTGCAGCCTGTTGGCGCTGGCGGTGGGCAGCCGGTTCGGCGCGGCGCTGGGCCACCGGGCTGAGGTCCTCGGCGGCGCGGTGCTGATCCTGATCGGGATCAAGGCGATGTTCTGACCGTTCTGACAAAAAGGTCTGCTGCGACTGAGGTGTGTCAGGATAAGAAAACAACGCCGTAAAAAGGCCGCTTTTGCGCGGCTGCGGCGTCAAACCACCTCGACAACCACAAAGGGTGCCTTCGGTGCTTTTCCTTGCACCCGCATCAAAACCGACCTTTTTACGGTGCCCTG
>DXIA01000078.1 GCA_019113125.1 Candidatus Pygmaiobacter gallistercoris
GTGCAAACAGCGCAACTACAACACGATGAAGAACAAGAAGAACAGCCCCGACCGGCTGGAGATGAACAAGTACTGCCGCTTCTGCAAGAAGCACACGCTCCACAGGGAGACCAAGTAAGAAAGGCGGAATATCATGTCGGATAAGGCAGAGAAGGCCGCCAAGACGGAGAAATCCGTCAAAGCGGCGAAGAAGAGCAAAAAGCCCTTCTTTCTGGTTCGCTTTTTCCGCTGGGTCAAAAAGTTCTTCCGGGATACCCATACCGAGATGAAGAAGGTCGTCTGGCCCAGCAAAAAGCAGATTGTCAACAACACGCTGGTCGTGATCGCCGTCGTGATTATCTGCGGCCTTGTGATCTTCGGGCTGGACAACCTGTTCGGCTTTGTGCTGCGGCTGATCCTGCGGCAGGGCTGATTTCCGGCTGCAGAGAAAGGGGGAGAGGCAGATGGCAGAGGAAGGATTGTGGTATGTCGTCCACACCTATTCCGGCTATGAGAACAAGGTGGCCCAGAACCTCGAGACACTGGTGGAGAACCGCCGCCTGCACGATCTGATTCAGGAGGTCAAGGTCCCCACCGAGATTGTCCCCGAGGTCAAGGACGGGGTCACCCGCGAGGTGGAGCGCAAGCTCTTTCCGGGGTATGTTCTGGTCAAGATGGTCATGACCGATGATTCCTGGTACATGGTCCGCAACACCCGCGGCGTCACCGGCTTTGTCGGTCCCTCTTCCAAACCGGTTCCCCTGACCCAGGCGGAGGTGGACGCCCTCGGCGTTGAGACCACCAAGGCGGAGGTCGACTACAAGGTCGGGGAGAACGTCGAGGTCACCGGCGGCCCGCTGGAGGGCTTTATCGGTCTGGTGGAAGAGATTGATCTTGCACATCAGAAGGTCAAGGTCAAGGTTTCGATGTTCGGGCGCGAGACGTCTGCGGAGCTGGATCTCTCGCAGGTCAAACCGCTGTAATTCACAATTCGCAAAAAACCGCTTGCGGTTTTTGATAGGAGCTCCTCAGGAGCTCCGTGGGAGGGCGAGAATCCGTCTCGCCCGCAACGAACCACAATTTTTTGGAGGTGCAAACAATGGCTCAGAAGGTAGTGGGGTATATTAAACTCCAGATTCCCGCCGGCAAGGCAACCCCGGCACCGCCCGTTGGTCCCGCTCTTGGCCAGCACGGCGTCAACATCATGTCCTTCACCAAGGAATTCAACGAGCGCACGCAGAAGGATATCGGCTACATCATCCCGGTTGTCATCACCGTCTATGCCGATCGCTCGTTCAGCTTTATCACCAAGACTCCTCCGGCCCCGGTCCTGATCAAGAAGGCCTGCGGCATCGAGTCCGGTTCCGGCGTTCCCAACAAGACCAAGGTGGCCACCATCACCAAGGATCAGCTGCGTGAGATCGCCCAGACCAAGATGCCCGACCTCAACGCTTCCTCGATCGAGAGCGCGATGTCCATGATCGCCGGCACCTGCCGCAGCATGGGCGTCACCGTCGCCGAGTAAGACGCAGAACCCGCCAGAAGTGGGAGGAACTTTCCGATAGACCACAGGAGGATTGAATATGAAACACGGTAAGAAGTATGTCGACTCGGCCAAGCTGGTCGACCGTTCCAAGGCTTATGAGGCCGAGGAGGCACTGGCGCTCTGCTGCCAGACCGCCAAGGCAAAGTTTGATGAGACCATCGAGCTGCACGTCCGTCTGGGCGTTGACAGCCGCCATGCGGATCAGCAGGTCCGCGGCGCTGTCGTGCTGCCCAACGGCACCGGCAAGGATGTCCGGGTTGTCGTCATCGCCAAGGGCGATGCCGCCAAGGCTGCCGAGGAGGCCGGCGCGATGCTGGTGGGCGACGAGGAGCTCGCTGCCCGGATCCAGAACGAGGGTTTCATCGATTTTGATGTGCTGATCACCACCCCGAACATGATGGGTGTTGTCGGTCGTCTGGGTAAGATTCTCGGACCCCGCGGCCTGATGCCGAACCCCAAGGCCGGCACCGTCACGATGGATGTCGCCAAGGCGGTCACCGACGCCAAGGCCGGTAAGATCGAGTATCGTCTGGACAAGGCGAACATCATTCATGTGCCCATCGGCAAGGCCTCGTTCGGCCCCGAGAAACTGGGCGAGAACCTGAAGACCGTCATGGACGCGATCGTCAAGGCAAAGCCGGCGGCTGCGAAGGGCCAGTATATCCGCAGCGCGACCGTCGCGGCCACGATGGGCCCCGGCGTCAAGCTGAACAGCTCTCGTTTTGGCGCCTGAGCTCTTGACAAGAGCAGCCCGAATAGGGTAAAATAATAAAGCTGTCCCAAGACAGCAGGTATCGTAGGATATAAAAGGGTTTTTGCCCTGCCTGCCGAGGATGAGCGCCCAAGAACGCATTGCGGTTTTGCGCCTCTCCCCGGCTTTCGGGGAGAGGCTTTTTTATGTGAATTCAGGGAAACGAGGTGAAAAATTTTGCCAAGTGAGAAGATTCTGTCCCAGAAGAAGGCTTATGTCGAGGAGCTGGCTGGTAAGCTGAAGAACTCGGTGGCCGGCGTTATCGTCGACTACAAGGGCATCAGCGTGGCGGATGACACCAAGCTGCGCCGCGAGCTGCGGGAGGCCGGTGTCGAGTACACCGTCGTCAAGAACACCATGCTGCGTCTGGCACTGGCTGATCTGGGCTACACCGAGATGGAGAAGGTGCTGGAGGGTTCCACCGCCATCGCGATCTCCAAGGAGGATCCCATCGCCGCCGCGAAGATCCTGGGCAAGTATGCCGAGGACTCCAAGGGCAAGTTCTCCATCAAGGCCGGCTATATGGACGGCAAGGAGATGGACGTCGCCGCGGTGCAGGAGCTGTCCAAGCTGCCGGGCAAGCAGGAGCTGCTCTCGATGCTCTGCTCCGCTCTGCAGGGCAATATCCGCGGCCTGGCGGTCGCGCTCAATGCCATTGCCGAGAAGAACGGCGAGGGCGATGCAGCCTGAGGATCGACTGGCTGCTGTTTGCTAATCAAAAATCTGAAGAATGTCATGGAGGGACTAGAATATGGCTTCCGAGAAGATCACCAATTTCGTTGAGGAAATCAAGACCCTGTCCGTGCTCGAGCTGAACGAGCTGGTCAAGGCCATCGAGGAGGAGTTCGGCGTCTCCGCTGCTGCTCCCGTTGTCGTCGCTGGCGGCGCTGCTGCCGGTGCTGCCGCTGCCGAGGAGAAGACCGAGTTTGACGTCGTTCTCGCTGAGGTCGGCGCGAGCAAGATGCAGGTCATCAAGACCGTCAAGGAGATCACCGGTCTGGGCCTGAAAGAGGCGAAGGACCTGGTCGACAACGCCCCCAAGACCCTGAAGGAGGGTGTTTCCAAGGCGGACGCCGAGGAGATGAAGAAGAAGCTGGAGGATGTCGGCGCCAAGGTCGAGCTGAAGTAAGCTCTTCTGCCGCATCTGCCGCCCGTATGGGAAGGCAGCCAAAAGCAAACAAAAGCGGACGGGAAACCGTCCGCTTTTTTGTTTGTTTGCAAGAGTCTGAAAATTTGTCGGTGATATTTTGCAAGGCGTGAAAAACTTTCCACAAAATTGCGTTTTTTGAATCAGATTCACGCATAAAAACGTGAAATCAGGATTGACAGGGAACCGACCCCGGGATAGAATGAAAACGAAAACAAAAGGCAGAAATTGGATCTGCTGAAAAAAGGAGTGGTATTATGCGTCCGATTTATGACAGGTTGGCTCTTGGGCATCTGCTTGCCGAGCTGGTTCGGATCCCCAGCATCAATCCACCGGGAGATGAGGCGCCCTGCGCGGATCTGCTGGAGGAGTTTCTCTCCCAGTGCCCGCAGCTCGAGATCTCCTCGCAGCACATCGGGGAGAACCGCCGCAATCTGATTGCGGTCCTGCGGGGGACGGGGGAGAAGAAGGCGCTGCTCTTCAACGGGCACACCGATGTGGTGCCGGTGGGTGAGCGCTCCGGCTGGACGCATGATCCGTTCGGCGCCGAGGTCGTCGACGGTGTGATGTACGGCCGCGGCACCGGCGATATGAAGGCCGGCCTGCTGGCGCTTGCAGCGGCGACCCGCCTGCTGGCCGAGCGGAAGGAGCGGCTGAAGGGGGATATCGTCTTTCTCGCCACCGCCGGCGAGGAGGTGGACGGCTGCGGCGCAAAGGCCTTTGTCCGGGATTGGGATATGTCTCAGTTCTCCGGCACCGTCATCGCCGAGCCGACCGGGTCGATCGTCGTCTCGGCCGAGCGGGGGGCGCTCTGGGTGAAGATCCATTCGGCCGGCGTCACGGCGCATGGGTCGGTCCCGGAGACCGGCGTCAATGCCATTCAGTACCTCATCGAGACCCTCGAGAAGATCCGCAAGGGCTTTGCTCCCAAGACGGTGCACCCCACGCTGGGCAAAACCACGATGAACCTCGGGGTCTTCCGCGGCGGGCTCGAGCCGAATATCGTCCCGGACAGCGCCTATGCCGTTCTCGACTTCCGCACCGTGCCCGGCTATGCCAAAGAGGAGCTGCTCGCGCTGATCAACGGCGCAATCGCCGAGGTGACCGCAGAGCATCCGGACGCAAAGCTCTCGATCGAGCTGATCAACGACCGGCCGCAGGTGGCCACCGATGACGGCGATCCGCTGATCCAGACTGCGGTGGAGGTCAACCGGGAGCTCGGCCGCTCGACCGAGATCGCCGGCAAGGTGGCCTGCACCGACGGCTCGATCCTCAACACCGTCTGCGACACCCCGATGCTGATCTACGGACCGGGCGAGGCCAGTCAGGCCCATGTCTATGACGAGTATGTCAGGATGGAGGACTTTTACAACAGCGTCGATTTCTTCTACGGCCTTGCAGAGAAACTGCTGGGTTAATCTGCAGAATAAGCGAACCCGGTATCAGGGATACCGGGTTCTTTTTTGCGGCAAAAAAATCAGTCGGCCGAGAAGGCGTAAACGGTGGACTCATGATACTCCTCGCCGGCCCGGACAATCGTCGAGGGGAAGTTGTGCCGGCGGTTCGCATCCGGAAAATACTGGGTCTCGAGACAGACGGCCTCCCGGTTGCGGTGGGTCCAGCCGTTTTTCCCGGGTTCCGCGTTCGGATCCATCGAGTTTGCGGTGTAGAGCTGGACGCCGGGGCAGCTGGTGGAACAGGTCAGGGTGATCCCGCTCTTGTCCCCGATCAGAACGGCGGCCTCGGCGAGGGCGCCCGGCGCCTTGTCCAGCACGAAGTTGTGGTCGTAGCCGCCGGCGAGGAGCAGCTGGGGATCCGGTGCGCCCAGCCGTTCGCCGACCGTGTGGAAGGCGCGAAAATCAAAGGGGGTGCCCTCGACCGGGAGAATCTCGCCGGTGGGCAGCAGATCCGGGTCGATGGGGGTGTAGGCGGAGGCGTCGATCCGCAGCCGGTGCCCGGTGGCGTCCCCGCCGCCGTTGAGGTTGAAATAGCTGTGGTTGGTCAGGTTGATGACGGTGTCCCGGTCGGCGGTTGCGCGATAGTCGATGGTCAGCGCACCCGCCTCATCGAGGGTGTACCGCGCGGTCAGGGTCAGCGCACCGGGGTAGCCCTCCTCCCCGTCGGCGCTGTGGTAGGTCAGCGCAACGCCGCAGGGAATCTTTGCCGCCGCAAAGAGCTTTTTGTCAAATCCCTCAAGACCGCCGTGCAGCTGCTTTTTGCCCTCATTGGCGGTCAGCGGATACCGCTTGCCGTCAATCTCGATCACGGCGTCTGACAGCCGGTTGGCGTTGCGGCCGATCAGGGCGCCGAGATGGCCCCGGCCGGTCAGATACCCTGTAAGACGGGGATAGCCCAGCACGACATCCACCGGCCCGGCGGCGGTGGGGACCAGAATGGACTGCAGAATGCCGCCGTAGTCGAGAAGGGTGACCGACATCCCCGCATCGTTGCGGAGGGTAAAGGCGCTGACCGCCCGGCCGTCCGGCAGATTGCCGAAGGGCTGTTTGGAAACTCGGATCAAAGAAAAGACCTCCTTTTTCTGATTGGGACGCTTTTCTTCAGTTTAGCCGTCCGGGCGGACAATGTCAATCGGGAATCAGCGCAGGTAGTCCATCGCCCGCACCAGCCGCAGACCGCCCTCCCGCAGCCGGCTGGGATCGCCGAAGGCGGAGAGCCGGAAATAGCCCTCACCGCCGGGGCCGAATCCGATGCCCGGCGTGCCGACAAGACCGCCGTATTCCAGCAAAAAGTCAAAAAATCCCCAGGAGGAGAGACCGCGGGGGCATTTCATCCACAGATAGGGGGAGTGCTCCCCGCCCCAGTAGCTGAGATCCGCCGCATCAAGCGCTGCCGAGAGGACCGCCGCGTTCTCCTTTACCTGCGCGATCGCCTTGGCGGTCTGGCGCTGTCCCGCCGGGGTGTAGACCGCCGCGGCCCCGCACTGCACAACATAGCTGACCCCGTTGGTCCGGGCGCTCTGGTGCCGCGCCCAGAGCGCCTGCAGCGGGATGCCGCGAGACGAGAGTTCGTTGGGGAGAACCGCATAGCCGCACCGGGTACCGGTGAATCCGGCAAGCTTGGAAAAGGAGCCGATCTCGACGGCGCAGCAGCGGGCGCCCGGAATTTCATAGATGCTGCGGGGCAGCGCCGGATCAGAGAGGAAGGGGGCATAGGCCGCGTCGAAGAGCAGCAGGATCTCATTCGCGCGGGCATAGTCCACCCAGACCGCGAGCTGATCCCGGCTGTACACCGCGCCGGTGGGATTGCCCGGGCTGCACAGGTAGACGGCGTCGAAGTCCGGGTCGCCGGGCGGGGGCATCGGCAGAAAATCGTCCGCCTCCACCGCGGGAAGAGAGACCGGCTCAAGTCCCCGGATCCGGCAGTCATCCCGCACTGCCGGATAGGTCGGATCGCAGAGCAGTACCCGGCTCCCCGGCTCGATCAGATCCAGAAGGCCGCCGAGATCGGTCTTTGCGCCGTCGTTGATGAAGATCTCACGCGGCTGCACCGGCGCCCCGGCGGCGGTGAGCGCGGCCGCGATCTGCTGACGCAGAAAGAGATACCCCTGCTCCGGCCCGTAGCCGTGAAAGCTGCGCCGGCGTCCCTGCTCCCGCACCGCCCGGTGCATTGCACGGATCACCGCCCGGCACAGCGGGCCCGACACGTCGCCGATGCCCAGCGATATCACCTTGCGGTCCGGATTCTGGGCGGAAAATCGCTGCACCCGCTGGCGCACCTCGGCAAACACATAGTCCTCCTCCAGCGCGATCAGACCGCTGTTGAGTTTCATGCTGATCCCTCCGCAAAATAAAATCAGGAAACGGCCCCACCGTCGGATGGGGAGGGCGTTTCCTGTCTTTTTACGGTCCTTCGTATTTTACAATCTGTTATATTTATAAAAAATAATACAAAATCAAATCTCCCGAAATCCCTTGCCGATGATTTCGGAGGAGTTGACCATCGTGATAAAGGCGTGCGGGTCGATCTTGCGGATGTAGTTCCGCAGCAGCACCGCCTGCCGCCGGGTCAGCGCGGTGGTGATGACCTGTTCGGGCTGGTGGGTAAACGCGCCCTCGGCCCGGCTCACCGTGGCGCCCCGGTGGAGCGTCTCGAGGATAAAGGACTTGATCTCATCCGGCTTGCAGGAGACCACCGTGACATATTTGCGGGAGTTGATCCCGTCGATGACGATGTCGACCAGGAAGGTCTTGAGCAGCAGACCCAGAATGCAGTAGAGACCGGTGCGGACATCGAAGAGCCAGAAGGTGGCGGCGGTGATCAGAAAGTCGGAGACCAGCAGCGCCTTGCCGATCTCCAGCGAGCTGTGCTTTGACAGGATCATCGCGATGATGTCGGTGCCGCCGGTCGAGGCGCCGATGTTGAAGACCAGCGCCGAACCGACCGCCGGCAGG
>DXIA01000079.1 GCA_019113125.1 Candidatus Pygmaiobacter gallistercoris
GTCAAGGCGGCGCTGGCCGCCGCGCGGCCCCGGGGTAAGCGGGTCGCACTGGACATCGGGCCGCTCGGCGAGCTGCTCGAGCCGGTCGGCACCCTGACCTTTGAGGAGGCCTACGACCTCTTTGCCGAGATGGTCCGCGCCGGCGCGGCGGCGGGGGTGGATCTCGTGGTGATCGAGACGATGACCGACCTGTATGAGGTCAAGGCGGCGGTGCTCGCGGCAAAGGAGAACTGCGCGCTGCCGGTCTGGACCTCGATGTCCTTTGAGGAGACGGGCCGGACCTTCACCGGCTGCAGTGTCGAGGCGATGGCGGCGACCCTCGAGGGGCTCGGGGTGGACGCGGTGGGAATCAACTGCTCGCTCGGGCCGGTCGAGATCCTGCCGATCGCAGAGCGGCTGTGCGGCGCCACCAACCTGCCGGTCTTCATCAAGCCGAACGCCGGGCTGCCCGACCCGCGGGACGGCAGCTACAACATCACCCCGGCACTCTTCCGCGAACAGATGCGGCCCTACCTCGCGCTCGGCATCTTCGCGATGGGCGGCTGCTGCGGCACGACGCCGGAGTACATTCGGCTGCTGGGGGAGCTGTGCAAAAATGAGACGGTGCCGCCGCGGGCGCCGGTGACCCGGTCGGTGGTCTGCACCCCAACCCGGCTGCAGCAGATCGATGGGCTGACGGTGGTGGGGGAGCGGATCAACCCCACCGGCAAAAAGCTCTTCAAGCAGGCGCTGGCGGAGGGCAACATGGACTACATCCTGACCCAGGCGCTCAGCCAGAAGGAGGCGGGCGCCCAGATCCTCGACGTCAATGTCGGGCTGCCCGGGCTGGATGAGCCGGCGATGATGGAGCGGGTGGTGAAGAGCATCCAGACCGTCTGCGATCTGCCGCTGCAGCTTGACTCCTCCGACCCGCAGGCCCTCGCGCGGGGGCTGCGGGTCTACAACGGCAAGCCGATCGTCAACTCGGTCAACGGGGAGCAGAAGGTGCTCGACGCGGTGCTGCCGCTGTGCAGAAAGTACGGCGCGGCGGTGGTTGGGCTAACCCTCGACGAAGGGGGCATCCCGATGCGGGCGGAGGAGCGGTTTGCAATCGCAGAGCGGATCGTCGCGGCCTGCGACGCGGCCGGGATTCCCCGCAGCGACATCTATATCGACTGCCTGACCCTCACCGCCTCGGCCCAGCAGAAGGAGGTCGTCGAGACCCTCGAGGCGATCCGGATGGTCAAACAGCGGCTGGGGGTACGCACCGTGCTGGGGGTCTCGAACATCTCGTTCGGGCTGCCCAACCGGGAGCTGCTCAACCAGAGCTTTCTCACGATGGCGGCCGCCGCCGGGCTGGACCTCGCGATCATCAACCCGAACGTCGCCTCGATGATGGATGCGGTGCGGGCGGCGGATGTGCTGCTCAACCGGGACAAGAAGGCTGCGCGGTACCTCGCGGCCTATGCGGATGCGAAACCGGCGGCAAGAACTGCGCAAAAGCGGGATATTACCATCGAAGATGCGATCTATCGCGGCTTTAAGGCGGAAGCGCGCAGCTGCACCGAGCAACTGCTCTCCGAGATGGGAGAGATGCAGCTGGTCAACGAGCGGCTGATCCCGGCGCTGGACGTGGTCGGGGCGGACTTTGAGACCGGCAAGCTGTTTTTGCCCCAGCTGCTGCAGGCCGCTGCGGCGGCGCAGGCTGCGTTCGATGTGGTCAAGCAGTCGATCACCGCGAAGGGCCGCCCGCCGGTGAGCAAGGGGCGGATCCTGATCGCGACGGTCAAGGGGGACATCCACGACATCGGCAAGAACATCGTCAAGGTGATCCTCGAGAACTACGGCTATGAGATGATCGACCTTGGCCGGGACGTCGCGCCCGAGCGGATTGTCCAGACGGCGCTCGAGCGGGAGATCCGGCTGGTCGGGCTCTCGGCGCTGATGACCACCACCCTCGCCAGCATGGAGGAGACGATCCGCCAGCTGCGGGGGGCAAAGCCCGACTGCAAGATCTTTGTCGGCGGCGCGGTGCTGACCCCCTCCTATGCGGAGAAGATCGGCGCAGACTATTATGCCAAGGACGCAAAACAGGCGGTGGACATCGCAAAAGAGGTCTTCGGCGGATAAAAATGCAAAACGGCCCTGTCGAGCGACAGGGCCGTTTTTTAGGCTTTTTCCTCTTCGAATGCCGCGATCAGACCGAGAAACGCGTCGGCGTACCGCTCGCATTTCGTCCTGCCCACCCCGGGCAGCGCGAGAAATTCCTCCCGGGTCTTCGGCCGCGACGCGCAGATCTTTTGGAGTGTCACATCGGTGAAGATCACGAAGGCCGGCACCCCGGCCTGCTTTGCGAGGGAGAGCCGCAGCTCCTTGAGCCGGGCAAAGAGGGAGGCGTCGACCGGCTGCTGTGCCGCGGCCTGGGCCTTCGCCTTCGGCGCAGGGGCGGCAGGCCGGTGGAGCATCAGCGGATGGGGGGAGACGAGAAAGTCCCGCCCCGCCTCGGTCAGGGTGAGCACCGGGCGGTCCCCCTCGCTGCGCGCGAGCAGCCCCTGCTCGAGCAGCAGCGAGAAGAGCGCCCGAAGCTGGTCCCGGTCCCAGTCCCGCAGCGCACCGTGGGCCGCGGTGGAGATCAGCGGGCTGTGCAGCAGCTTTTCGCTCCGCACCCCCCGCAGCAGGTCCATCCAGGTGGTGACGCCGTAATGCCGCCCGCAGCTGCCGATCGCCCGCAGCGCGCAGGCAGCCGGGTCGGCGGCGTCCACCAGCTCGAACCCGGACAGGCAGACCGAGCAGTTGCCGCAGTAGGGGGCGGGGTGCTCGCCGAAGTACCGC
>DXIA01000080.1 GCA_019113125.1 Candidatus Pygmaiobacter gallistercoris
GGTTCGAGCCCAACAGGGGGAGCCAGAGGAAAGCCCAAAGATCTTTTGATCTTCGGGCTTTTTGCTTTGCTTTTGCAGCGGGATAACCGTGGAGGACAGGCAGCCGGAAATTTTGAGAGACTTTTCCACGCCGCAGGAGCTGCAAGGTGGAAAACGAGACTTATTCCAGCGAGAGAATGGTGGGATCCAGCGTGAGAAAGTCGAGGGTGATGACCGCGCTGATCGGCTGGTCTGCTGTGTAGGGTTCCCCCTCAGCAACCGGGAAGTACAAAAAACCATTCTGCTGCACTGCCGCGGCGGTTGCGTCTTCGGTGAGCCGCACCGCATCCGCCCGCCAGATTCTGCCGTATTCGGTAAAGGGATTATAGGCGATCCGGATGCAAGGGGTGCCTGCGGCGTCGGTCTTGGTCCGCGCGGCGGTGAGGGTGAGGGAGAGGTCCGGCCGGATCATGAGGTGGGGCAGCTGTGCCGGATTCCAGTCGGTCAGCGGATCAGAGATCACCCGTCTGAAAAATCCCTTATACTCCAGACCGGTGATCAAAACCCCCTGCGCGGCGAAGGGCGCACAGAGCAGATCAAGGCTGTAGCCCTCCGGCGACGGCAGCGGAACACAGCAGGTCGTCTGCGCGCGGTGCGCCGCATCGGTCAGCACCGGCGCCGCCTCGCAGTCTCTGGCGGTGATCACGGCGCCGATTGTTCCGGTCTTCTCCAGCACAAAGAGGGAGGAGAGTGAGACGGACCCTTCCCCCACCGCGACGGCGGGCTGCGCCGGCGCGACAAGTCTGCCCCAGCCGGTTTGCCGGGCGAGCGACGCGGTGTCCGCAGGCTGAGGGGATTCGGTGTCGTCATACGCCGCGATCACATCGGTGACATAACTCTGGATGCAGGCGGCATTCTTTTTATTGCGCAGCACCCGGACGTTTCCCGTGTCATTCAACTCGACGATCGTCTGACCGCGGTGATCGGCCAGAACATCGAGCGGCACCGTGACCGTCGCCCGGCTGGTGCGGGCGGAGCCGGGGTGGATCAGCAGCATCGCCGCCTGTAGATCGTGCAGCGTGATGCCGCCGCCATCAGCGCGAAGGCGTCGTCGATGCCGGGGTCGGCGTCGATGACAACCGGGATTTTCTCCCCGTCATCCCAGCTGCGGCAGAGCCGGAATGCGACAATTCCGAGCAGACACAGCGCGGCAAGCAACCAGAGTTTCTTCTTCATCCCGATATTCTCCTGAAAAGTTCAGAAAAAGAAAAAGACTTTTTTGCGAATTCGGAGTAAAATAAAAGAAATTCCCTGTTTTCTTTATTGTAAGAAAATGGGGGAGAGAAAACAAGAGGCGTCCGGCCCGGCTGCAATGGGATGGGCGGTCCGCCCCTGTGAAGGAGGAGATCGGATGATCTGTCCCAAATGCGGTGGACAAAGGGTGCAGGTGCAGGCGGTATCCGAGCTGCGCAAGCGCGGCTGTCTGTCGGTGCTGTTTTATCTCATCCTGCTCTTTGTCCCGGTGATCGGCTGGATCGCGCTGTTTCTGCTGTTGCGGGGCCGCAAGAGCAAGACGGTCAGCTATGCGGTCTGTCAGGACTGCGGCTGGCGCTGGAAGATATGAGCGAAAGAGGGAGGAAAAGATGATGAAGAAACGATGGATCTTGCCGCTGCTGTGTCTGCTGATGGCGGCGCTGCTCGCCGGCTGCGGCGGCGGGGAGGAGAGCAGCAGCGCATCCGATTCCGGGAGCAGTTCTGTCTCCTCGGTTGCGCCGACCCCGACGCCTACCCCAACGCCAACTCCCACACCCACCCCAACGCCGACTCCCACACCCACCCCGACGCCGACTCCCACACCGACTCCCACCCCGACCCCGGCGTCCATCTCCTTTGACGGGACGACCGGATACCGGGCGGAGAACGCCGCACGGTATACGGCCTATGCGGCCCAAAACCCCTCACTCACCGCACAGAAGGTGGTCAGCTATGTCAACATCGGGCTGGATCAGCCGTTTTATACCGGGGTGAACACCATTTCCGACCCGAACAATCTGCTGGTGCTCTGCAACAAATACCACCAGCTGCCGGACGGATATGAGCCGCCGGATCTCGTGCAGGTCTCCTCGGCGTACAGCAACGGCGGCAAGACGATCTATCTGCGGGCGGAGGCGGCCGCGGCATTTGAGCAGCTCTGTGCCGGCGCGGCCGCACAGGGGTATACCATCCTCGGCCAGTCGGGCTACCGCAGCTACAGCTACCAAAACCAGATCTACAACAACTATGTCGCGCGGGACGGCCAGGCGGAGGCGGATACCTACAGCGCCCGTCCGGGCTTTTCGGAGCATCAGACCGGTCTTGCAATGGACATCTGCAACGGCCGGCTGTCCTACACCGAATTCGGTCAGACGGCGGAGTATGAATGGGCAAAGCAGCATCTGCACGAGTATGGCTTTGTGCTCCACTACCTGCCCGGCGCCCAGCAGATCACCGGATATATGACCGAGGAGTGGCATATCCGGTATGTCGGCACCGAGGTCGCGGCGGAGATCTACCGGCTGGGCATCACGCTGGATGAATATCTCGAGACCTATGTGAACTGAGACGAGGCGGACATCGCAGGATGTCCGCTTTTTGTTGTCGCTGTGCGGGGCGGACCGCTTGCAACGGTGTATTTTTTTGTGTATAATAGATAGGCTACAGGAAAAGGGCCTTTAGCTCAGCTGGTCAGAGCACTCGGCTCATAACCGATCGGTCCCGGGTTCGAATCCCTGAAGGCCCACCACGCCGGAGCAGCGCAGAGCTGCTCCGGATTTTTTTGTACTTGTGCAGGGCCCCTCATTGTGCTATAAAGAAAAAGAGGAGGTGATCGGGTTGAAGGAGAAAAAAACCGAGCTGCCCGGGCTGACCGTTCTGTTCTGCCTGGGGGAGGTGTTCGGCCTTCTGCAGGCGGTGGCACAGCTTGTGGTCTATCTGCCCAAACTGCCGGTGGCGTTTTACCTTGTGCCGATGGTCGGTTTTCTCCTCGCGATCACGCTTCTCATCGCCTTTTTGGGTGCGATCGCCTCGATTGCGATGATCGTGGGGATTCTGCTGCGCCGGCGCTGGATGCTGATTCCGTTCTGGTGCTATCTGGCGCTTCAGTTTGTCAGTGTGGCAATTATGTTGATCGGCGGCTACTCCTCCTTTTGGGAGAATCTTCCGTATCTCCTTGGGCCGCTGCTCTGGGCATTTTATTTTTACAGCTCGGAGAAATTTGCCCGGGCATTTTTCCCCTATCAGCCGCCGCGGATCCCGCTGCGCAGAAAATCCCCCCTTGACAACCCGGAGCAAACCGCATATAATGATCAAAAAATCAGCGAAACCGATGAGCAAGGGTAAGTAGATCCGGCAGCGCGCCTGCCAGAGAGCCGCGGAGAGGTGGAACCGCGGCGGCAAACACCGGATGGAATGGACTTGTGAGGGCCGCGTGAACCAGAGATGCAGTAGCGCGCGCCGGGCGCCCCGCCCGTTATCCGAGGGGAGCACATGATGGTGTGCGGCGAGTGGGCGCGTGAGCGTCAATTTGGGTGGTACCGCAGAAGCAGCAGCTTTTGTCCCATAGAGGGGACAAAGGCTGCTTTTTTTATCTGAAAACAGAGAGGGAAATGGGAAATGAAGACGACGCTTGAGAAGATCCGGCGACAGTCCAGCGGGTTTTTGAGCAGGAGAAAACGGCGATGGTGACCCGGGCGGGAAACGGGAAAACACAGAGCGCACAAGCCGAGAAAGGGGATTATTGAGATGATGGATTACAGGGCAAAAGCAATCGAGATGAAGGACGAGATTCTCCAAAACCGCCGCACGCTGCACGGCTATGCCGAGACCGGGTTTGATCTGGACAAAACCCTCGCGCTGGTCGAGCGGGAGCTCAAAAGTTATGGACTTTCCCCCGAGCGGGTGGGCAGGGCCGGCATCAGCTGCATGGTCGGCAGCGGCGCAGGCCCGACGCTGCTGCTGCGGGCGGATATGGACGCGCTGCCGATGCAGGAGGAGACCGGGCTGCCCTTTGCGGCGACCAACGGCCACTGCCACTCCTGCGGCCACGACTGCCACACCGCGATGCTGCTGGCGGCGGCAAAGCTGCTCAAGGAGAGCGAGGGGGAGCTCAAGGGCCGGGTCAAGCTGATGTTCCAGCCGGCCGAGGAAAAGCTCGCCGGCGCGCCGGATATGCTGGCGGCCGGGATCCTCGAGAACCCGAAGGTGGACGCCGCGCTGGCGATGCACATCTTTGTCGGCGGGGACGAGAGCTGCCGGACCGGTCAGATCGCCTACAAGCGGGGCTGCGCCAGCTATTCCGGAGATGCGATCCGGATCACGGTGACCGGCAAGAACGCCCATGGCGGCAGCCCGCAGGACGGGGTCGACGCGATCAACATCGCATCCCACATCGTCATTGCGCTGCAGGAGATCCTCGCGCGGGAGGTCTCGAGCACCGATCAGGCGGTGGTCCTGGTCGGGATGATCAACGGCGGTACCAGCTGCAATACCATGTCCGGCAGCTGTGTGCTTGAGGCGTCGGTCCGCTCGGATTCGCGAGAGCAGCGGGCTTTCCTCAAAAAACGGGTCAAGGAGATCAGCGAGTCGGTGGCGACGACCTTCCGCGGGAAGGCGGAGGTTGAGTTTGTCTACGGCATGCCCTCCCTCTACAATGAAGAGGGGATGTGCGACGCGATGGGCGGCTATTGCAGGGAGCTGCTGGGAGAGGATGCGGTCACCGAGCTGACCACCATGTCGGGTTCGGAGGACTTCACCGTCATTGCCGAGCAGGTGCCGTCGGTCTACCTCAACCTCGGCGGCGGCAGCGCGGCGCAGGGGCATCTGTGCGGGATGCACCATCCCGGCATGACGGTGGACGAGGACGCGCTGCCGATCGGCGCGGCGGTCTACGCCTACTGTGCGGCGCGGTATCTTGAGGAGCACTGAGAAAGGGCAGGGAGCGGATCCTCCTGGGATCCGCTCCCTTTGCAGGCAGAAAAATTGCGCAGTTGATTGATTTTAACCGCAAAAGCATTTATACTGAAAACAAGAAGAGCCCCGGGTGGGCAGAGTGCCGCGGGGCGGGGAAATCCACCTCTTGAAGGAGGGACGCTCATGGATCGATTCGTTGTGACCATCGCACGGGAAAACGGCAGTGGCGGCCGTGTGATCGGCGAACAGCTGGCCGACCGGCTCAAGGTGCCCTTTTACAACCGGGCGCTGCTGCGGCTGGCCTCGGACGAGAGCGGCATCAGCGAGCAGCTGTTTGCCAAGGCAGATGAGGACGCGCGGCATGCCCGGCTGTTCCGGATCGCGCGGGACGCGCTGCGGGGAGAGGTCATTCCGCCCGACCGGGATGATTTTGTCTCGAATGAAAACCTGTTCCGCTACCAGGCGCGGATCATCCTCGAGCTGGCGAACACCGAGAGCTGTGTCATCATCGGCAGGTGCGCCGATTACATCCTCAAGGACCACAAAAATGTCCTGCGGATCTTCATCCACGCCCCGCTCGAGGACCGGGTCGCCATCATCATGCGCCGGCACAACCTGAGCGAGGAGGCTGCCCGCAAGGAGATCGCCCGGGTGGATAAGCGGCGGGCGAATTACTACCGCACCTTCACCGGCAGCGACTGGCGGGATGCCGGGCACTATGATCTCTGCCTCGACTCCGCCGCGCTGGGCCAGAAGAAGTGTGTCGAGCTGGCGGCGGGATATCTCTCGCTGCGGCTGGGAGTCAAAATTTAAAGAGAAAAACCACGGCCCGGATCAGAAGATCCGGGCCGTGATTTTTTATCACTATTTTTTCTGGATGAAGATCCGGTTGCGGGTTGCGAGGAAGAGCCCCACCGCGGTGAAGGCGGAGGTCATATCGGCGATCGGCTCGGCCCAGTAGATGCCGATGACCCCGAAGAAACGGGGCAGGATGATCGCCAGCGGGATCAGCAGAAAGACCTTGCGCAGCAGCGCGAGGAAGAGGCTGATCTTTGCCTGTCCCAGCGAGAGGAAGGTGATCTGGCAGGAGAGCTGCAGACCGAAGGCCCAGATGCCGGCGAAGTAGATCGGCATCATCTCGCTCGTCAGGCCGAGCAGCTCGGCGTCCGAGGTAAAGACCCGGGCGAAGACCGAGGGGAAGAAGACCAGCAGCAGACAGCTGATGGTGGTGAAGGAGAAGACCACCCGCAGCAGCAACCGGAACGCCTGTTTCGCCCGGTCCGGTTTACCGGCGCCGAAGTTGTAGCTGATGATCGGCTGGGCGCCCTGGGAGATGCCCTGGCCCGGCAGGGTGACGAACTGCAGCAGGCTGGTCATGATCGCGAGGGTGCCGACATACAGGTCGCCGCCGTAGTCCTGCAGTCCCCGGTTGAGGACGATGTTGATCAGACTCTCGGTCGACTGCATCACAAACGGAGAGATGCCCAGCGCGAGGATGGAGCCGATCAGCCGCGGCGGCAGCCGCAGGTTTTCCCACCGGATCCGCAGCCGGGTGCGCCTGCCGACAAGGAAGAGGACGATCCAGACCGCGCTGATCGCCTGGGAGAGGATGGTCGCAAGCGCTGCGCCCCGCACCCCCATGTCGAACAGGAAGATGAAGACCGGGTCGAGGATGATGTTGCAGACCGCGCCAATCAGCACGCTGATCATCGCGGTGGTCGCAAACCCCTGCGCGCTGATGAAGGCGTTGAGCCCCAGCGCGAGCATCACAAAGACGGTGCCCAGCAGGTAGATGGTGATGTAGTCGTCGGCATAGCCGATGATGTTGTCCGACGCGCCGAACAGGTAGAGCAGCGGCACCTTGAAGATCAGGATCACCACCGTCAGCACCACCGAGAGGATCAGCAGCAGCAGGGTGCTCGCGCCGAGGATCTGCTCGGCCTCCTTGTCCTTGCCCGCCCCCATCCGCATACTCGCCAGCGGGGCGGCCCCCATCCCGACAAAGGCGGCAAAGGCCGAGACGATCATCAGGATCGGGAAGGTGATGCCCAGTCCGGTCAGTGCCATCGCGCCGATCTCGGGGATGTTGCCGATGTAGATCCGATCGACGATATTGTAGAGAACATTGATGAGCTGGGCGATTACGGTGGGAATCGCGAGCCGGACCAGCAGTCGGCCGATCGGCTGGGTACCCAGCGGGTTTTGTGCTTGTTCCACGACGATGCCTCCTCAAAACAGTGGAATAAAGGGAAGATCCGGCGCATAAGCTGTCACCGGTACTAAAAAACTATTATAGTACGCGGCGGTGCAAAAGGCAAGATGGTTCGTTAATGAACTATTTTTCATCGTGGCGCTGCCGGCAGGTTCCGTTGACGCGAAGGGCGGTCTGCGGCTATAATAGGGGAAAACCGTCGGTTTTCCGGGAAAGGACAACATCATGGAAGTGAAGAATAAAGGGTTTGATTATGATCTCGGCGTTATCGGCGCAGGCCCGGCGGGGCTGTCGGCGGCGATCTACGCGGCCCGGGGCGGGCTGTCGGTCGTCTGCTTTGAGCGGGAGGTACACGGCGGGCAGATCATCAACTCGCCCGAGGTGGAGAACTACCCCGCGCTGGGCAAGGTCAGCGGCGCGGATTTTGCAAATGCGCTGTACGAGCAGGCGACCGGCTTTGGGGCTGAGGTCGTCTATGAGGAGATTCTCTCGGCCGAGCTTACCGGGGAGGTCAAGCTGCTGCGCACCGCCGCGCGGGAGTACCGGGTGCGGGCGGTGGTGCTCGCCGGCGGGGTCACCCGCCGCAAGCTCGGTTGTCCGGGTGAGGAGCGGCTGCTCGGGCGGGGGGTCAGCTACTGTGCGACCTGCGATGGGGCCTTCTTTGCGGGCCGCACCGTCGCGGTGGTCGGCGGCGGCAACACCGCGGTGGAGGATGCGCTGTACCTCGCTGCCCGCTGTGAAAAGGTCTATCTGATCCACCGCCGGCAGGGATTTCGGGCGAGCGAGGCCGAGCTGGCCAAGCTGCGGGCAAATCCCCGGGTGGAGTTTCTGCTCGACGCGCAGGTCGCCGAGATCCGGGGGGAGAACCAGGTCGAGAGCATCCTGCTGCGCAGCACCGCCGGCGCGCCCGACCGGGTGATCCCGGTCGCCGCCGTCTTTGTGGCGGTGGGCCTGATCCCGAACAACGAGATGTTCCGCGGCCAGCTGCCGCTGACCGCACAGGGCTACCTGACCGCCGACGAGAACTGCCGCACCGCCCTGCCGCGGGTCTACGCCGCGGGGGATACCCGGGAAAAGGCGCTGCGCCAGCTGGTGACCGCAGCGGCGGACGGCGCACTCGCCGGCAGCAGCGCGGTGGCAGACCTCGCTGGGGAGGCGACCCTCTGAAAAAAGCGCAGAAGAAGGTGACCGCATGGCCGCGAACAGAAAACAATCGCCTCGGCGCGGGCCGCTGATCCCGCTGCTCGCGCTGCTGCTGGTGCTGGGCTGTGCGGTGGCGGTCTTCGGCAGCTGGAGCGAGGGGAGCCTGCCCGCCGTCGGCAGCATCCCGCCCGCGGATCAGGAGATCCCATCGGGACAGACCGTCGAGACCGGGGAGGAAGAGTACCGCGCGGTCTGGCTGACCTATCTCGAGTATCAGCAGATGGATCTGTCGAGCGAGGAGAGTTTCCGCGCCGCCATCTCCACCGCCTTCGACCAGATCGCGGCGATGGGGGCAAATACCGTCATCGCCCATCTGCGCCCCTTCTCGGATGCGATGTATCCCAGTGCCTACTTTCCCTGGAGTCACCTTCTCACCGGGGTGCAGGGGCAGGACCCGGGCTATGACCCCCTCGCGGTGATGATCGAGGAGGCGCACAGCCGCTCACTGCGGCTCGAGGGGATGATCAACCCCTATCGGATCCGGGGCTCGGCGACGGTGCCGTCCGAACTCGCGTCGAATAACCCCGCCGCCCTCTGGCAGGCGGACCCCGACTGCGCCGACTGGGTGGTCGCGCAGGGGGATGGGCTCTATTATAACCCCGCAATCCCCGAGGTGCGGCAGCTGATTGTCGATGGGGTGCGGGAGGTCTGTGAGAACTATGAGATCGACGGCATCCAGTTTGACGACTACTTCTACCCCAGCGGGGCGGACGACAGTTTCGATCAGGCGGCCTACGACCGGTTTGCCGATGGGGCCGACCGCGCCGACTGGCGGCGGGAGAATGTCAACGCGCTGGTGCGGGCGGTCTGGGCGGCGGTCAAGGAGATCGACCCCGAGATCACCTTCGGAATTAGTCCGCAGGGGAATAATGACAATAATTACAACACACAGTATAGCGATGTCGCCCTCTGGATGGAGCAGGGCGGATATGTCGACTATGTGATGCCCCAGATCTACTGGGGATTTGACTACCGCACCTCCGGCGGTCAGGACCGGTATGCGTTCCAGAATTGTCTGGACGAATGGCTCGCGCTGCCGCGGGCGGCAGAGGTAAAACTCTATGTCGGGCTTGGCGCCTACCGGATCGGGGTCGGGGACGGCGGCAGCAACGATCAGGCCGAGTGGTCGAGCGGGGAGAACCTCGCCCGGCAGATCACCGCGCTGCGCTCCTCCGGGGCGGACGGCTACGGGCTGTACAGCTACCGCTGGCTGTTTTGGAGCGATCAGCCGGTCGCAGCACAGGAGGTCGCGGCGCTCACCCGGGTCAACCAGGCGGAATAATACATCGAATAATAAAAATGTAAAATATTACAAAAAAGGAAGTTTAACAGAGGAGGAAATCACAAGATGCGGATGCGGCACAAGGCGTACGCCCGGCCCGAGCTGGAGCGGTGTGCCTTTTTCATCCCCGACCCCGAACACTGGCGGGGGCACTGGCAGCAGGCGTTCAGCGAGGTGCGGCCGCTGGTGCTCGAGCTGGGCTGCGGCAAGGGGGCCTACGCGGCGGCCTACGCCAGCGCCCACCCCGAGATCAACTACCTCGCGGTGGACTATCTCAGCGACGTGCTGGTGCTGGCAAAGCGGAAGGTGGAGCAGGCCTACGCCGATGCCGGCCGGCCGGTGGACAACTGCCGGCTGACCGCGCTGAACATCCAGTGGATCGACGCGGATCTCAGCGAGGAGGACCGGGTCGAGCGGATCCACATCAACTTCTGCAATCCCTGGCCGAAGTTCGGCCACAAGAAACGGCGGCTGACCCATCCGCGGCAGCTGATGCACTACCGGGCATTTCTGCGGGACGGCGGGGAGATCTGGTTCAAGACCGACGACGACGAGCTCTACCGAGAGAGCCTGGACTATTTTGCGGAATGCGGATTTTCGCTGCGGTACCAGACCACCGACCTGCACCGGGAGGAGCCGGACTGGAACCTGCGGACCGAGTACGAGGAGAAGTTTGCCGCCCTCGGGGTGCCGATCAAGGCGCTGATCGCGGTCAAGCAACCCTGATGGAAAAGATCGAGCCAAACCCAATCCAATGGGTTTGACTCATTTTCTTTTGATAAAATTTTCAAAAAAGAGATGACAGCGGAGAGAAAAAAGAGTATAGTGAGAACAATTTACCGCACGCGGCACCCGCAGCGGGAGAAAAAAGGAGTGCGATTGGATCCCCGCCCGGGCGCGGGGGGAAGGGAACGGTGTAACATGATGGAACAGCAGGGAAAGACGCGGCTCAATCTGCGGCAGACTGCGCTGGTCGGCTCGATGCTTTTCGGGCTCTTTTTCGGGGCGGGAAACCTGATCTTCCCGGTCTATCTCGGTCAGATGGCGGGCCGGACGGTCTGGATCGCGGCGGTGGGGCTGCTGATTACCGGGGTGGGGCTGCCGCTGCTCGGGGTGGCCGCACAGGGCATCAGCCATGTGAGCGGGCTGCGGGAGCTCGCCGGCAGGGTCGGAAAGGGGTACGGCCTCTTCTTCACCTGTGCGCTCTACCTCACCATCGGGCCGCTGTTTGCGATTCCCCGCTGTGCGAGTGTCTCCTACACCGTCGGGCTGGAGCCGATGGGGCTGTCCGGCAGTGGGGTGCTGGCCGTCTTTTCGCTGCTCTTTTTCGCCGCGACGCTGGCCTTCTCCCTCTGGCCGGGCAAGATCCTGACCTGGGTCGGGAGGATCCTGACCCCGGTGTTTCTGGTCTTTCTCGGGCTGCTCGCGGTCACCGCGCTGCTCTTTCCGATGGGCAGTGCCGGGGCGGTGGACCCCCAGCCGCTCTATGCCGACGGGGCCTTCTTTGCCGGCTTTCTCGAGGGGTACAACACGATGGACGCGCTGGCGAGCCTCGCCTTCGGCATCGTGGTGATCGGGGTCATCCGGGAGCTCGGGGTCCAAAGCCCCTCGGCGATCGCCTACAACACGGTGCGGTCCGGCGCGGTGGGCTGCCTGTTGATGGGGGCGATCTATGTCGCGCTGGCGGTCATCGGCGCCCAGAGCCGGGGGATGTATCCCCTCGCGGCGAACGGGGGCGAGGTGCTGGCGCTGGTCGCCCGGCACTACTTCGGCGCTGCCGGCGGGCTGATTCTTGCGGCGACAGTCACCCTCGCCTGCCTGAAGACGGCGGTCGGTCTGATCACCAGCTGTGCCGAGACCTTCAGCGGGCTGTTCCCCCGGGTGGGCTACCGGGTCTTTGCGGTGCTCTTCTGCGTCGTCTCGCTGCTGATCGCAAACCTCGGCCTCAATGCGGTCATCGCCTGCTCGCTGCCGGTGCTGATGTTCCTCTACCCGCTCGCGATCACCCTGATTTTGCTGGCCCTCTGCGGCAACCTGTTCGGGCAGGACCGCCGGGTCTACCGCTGGGTGACCGGCTGCACAATGGTTGCGGCGGTCTTCGATTTTGTCAAGGCGCTGCCGGCGGCGGTGGTCGACCGGCTGCACCTCGCGGGGCTGCTGGAGCTCGCAGAGCGGTTTTTGCCCCTCTTTACCAAGGGGATGGGCTGGGTTCTGCCGGCGCTGATCGGCCTTTGTATCGGCCTGGTGCTGCACCGGCTGCGCCCGGCGACGAGGTAATCAAAAAGAGGAGAGATTCGCGGGAATCTCTCCTCTTTTTTTCTCTTTTCACTCTCCCCGCAGCAGCAGGTGCAGCGTGTAGGGCCGGTTCTTGTGGATCCGGTAGCGGCGCTTGGTCAGCGCGATCGCCGGCATATCCCCGCCGACCCCGCGCTGAGCGGCGTCGAGGTTGACGGTCAGCGGGCCGGACAGGTCCAGCTCGTCGGCGTGCTGCGCCGCCTCGAGCGCCGCGAGGGAGTAGGGGTGGGCCGACGCCTCAAAGGGTGCGCCGCAGCTGGTGATCTCGAGCGCGTGGCCGCCGCCGTAGATCCGCAGCAGCTCGACCCCGGTGCGGTTGCCGTTCTCCTGCGGGTGGAGGTAGTCGTGGCCGAAGTTTTCCGCCGTAAATTCGTAGAGCCCCGGCAGCGCGCCGGCACGGCGGTCGACATAGTTCTCCTGCGGTCCGCGCCCGAAGTACCGGATCGACCGCATCTCGGGGATCGCCGCAAAGGTCACCCCGGCACGGGGCAGCCGGTCGCTGCGGCAGACGGCGGAAAACCGCAGCTCGAGCTGCCCGTCGGCGGACATCCGGTAGCGCACCGACAGCGATTTCATCCCGGGTGCGCGGTAGTCAAACCGCAGAAGATCCCCCTCGATCGCCGCGTGGATGGGGCGGATCGCCCGGTTTGCCCGCAGCCAGCGGCCCGGGCGCAGCAGTTTCTGCAGCAGCGGCGGCAGCCCGAGGTACCGGTCGTTGTCGGTCACCGCCCGGGCGATCTGGGGCCGCAGCGGCGCGGCGAGCAGCTCGACCCCGTCCACCGTGTAGCTCGCAAGGCTGCCGTCCCGCCGCAGGATTTTGGCGGTGCAGCGGCCGCTTGTCAGCACCAGCTCCTTCTTCTGCTGTTCCACCTGCACCCACCGGGCCGGCATCGTGACCTTCGCCGGCTGCAGCCGCAGTGCGCTGCCGCAGATCTCCCGCCCCGCCGGGGCGAAGGGGGTGGCGGCGGTGTCGATCAGCCGGCAGACGAGATCGACCGCCTGCGCGCTCTGCCGTCCGTTGTACTCGATGGTCAGCTGCACCGTCTCGCCGGGGGCGAGCGGCGGCACCCGCAGCAGTCCCTCCTCGATGGGGCTGCCCCCGTCGCAGAGGGACCAGTGCAGCGCCAGCGTGTCGGCGGTGGCAAACCGCAGCAGACTTTGGATCTTGACGCCGTCCTCACCCAGCGTCAGCGCGAAGGGGGCAAGCACCTGCCGCGCCTCCTGCAGCGCCGGGTTGGGGCTGCGGTCGGCCCGGAAGAGTCCGTTGAAAGCGAAGGGGCCGTCGTTCGGCTGGTCCCCAAAATCCCCGCCGTAACACCAGCGGTCCCCCTTCTTCAGCGCCTGGTCGGCGAAGTCCCAGATAAAACCGCCGATCAGCCGGTCGTATCTTCGGAACAGCGCCCAGTAGTCGGCAAAGTTGCCCAGACTGTTGCCCATGCAGTGGGCGTATTCGCAGAGCAGGTAGGGCCGCCCGCCATATTGGCGCACCGTCGCCGGCCGCCCCAGCAGCTCGGCCGGGCCGTAGCTGCAGCGGGAGAGCCGCACCGGCTTGCCCTCCCCGATCCGCCGTACCTGGTCGAGGGTGGCGTACATCTGGCTGAAAAAGTCGCTGACGACAAACCGGTTGTCCGGTTCATAGTGGATCGGCCGGGTGTCGTCCAGCTCGAGGGTCCGCTGCCGCATCCGGACAAAGCAGTCCCCGGTAAAGCTCTCGTTGCCAAGACTCCAGATCAGGATGCAGGGGTGGTTTCTGAGCCGGACCACCATCTTCTCCATCCGGTCGAGACCGTGGGCGGTCCAGTCGGGGTCGCTGCCGGGCAGCTGCTTTGCAAGGCCGTGGGTCTCAAGGTTGCACTCGCTCATCACCAGAATGCCGTACCGGTCGCAGAGCTCGTAGACCGGGTCACTGTTCGGGTAGTGGCTGGTCCGCAGCGCATTGAAGTTGTTCTGCTTGAGCAACCGGATGTCCGCCTCGTTGAGGGCGGCAGAGACCGCGTGGCCGCAGCTGGGGTGAAACTCGTGCCGGTTGACCCCTCTCAATTCGATCGGCCGGCCGTTGAGCAGCAGTTTTTCGCCTTCGATCCGCACCTCCCGAAAGCCCACCGAGAGTCCCCGGGCGTCGAGGATCTTCTCGCCCCGCCGCAGCGCGAGGGCGAGCCGGTAGAGATGAGGCAGCTCGTCCGACCAGAGCAGCGGCCGGTCGAGGTCGAAGGCGAACTCCTGCACCCCGCCGGAGGGCCGCAGTGTCTGTTCAAGTGCACAGGTGCCGTCCGGGGCAAAGAGGGCGAGCTGCAGGTTGCAGCCGGAGGGCAGCTGGTCGGGCAGCGCGACGGTGAGGGCGAGCGTTGCCCGGTCGTATCCATCGGGGAAGAGGGTGCGGACGGTCAGATCCCGCATCCCGGTCTGCGGCTCCGCGACGAGCAGCACATCCCGGAACAGACCGGAGAGCCGCCACATGTCCTGGTCTTCGAGATAGCTGCCGGTCGACCAGCGAAACACCCGGATCGCCAGCAGATTCTCCCCCTCCCGCACCAGATCGGTCAGATCAAACCGGTGGGGATCAAAGCTCGACAGGCAGAACCCCGCCCGCTGCCCGTTGCAGAAGACCTCCGCCGCGCTGTTTGCCCCGTCGAGCTGCAAAAAGATCCGCCGCCCGGCAAAACCGGCGGGCAGCGCAAACCGCCGCCGGTAGATCCCCACCGGGTTGCGCGCGGGGTCGATTTTGGGCAGTTCCTTTTTGTCGGTCGAGATCGGGAAGGGGTAGCGGATGTTGGTGTAGATCGGGGTGTCGTACCCCTCGAGCTGCCAGTCGGAGGGGACCGGGATGGTGTCAAAATTTTCGTCCGGGAAGGCCGGCTGCTCGAATCCCTCAGGACAGCGGCCGACCGAGGGGCAGAACAAAAACCGCCAGCTGCCGTTCAGAGACAGAACAAACGGGGAGGGCTTGCCCCCGAGCGCCGATGCGAGGTCCGGCTGGGGAACGCCGCAGCCCGGCACCCCGAGCGCGTTTTGCCCCACAATTTTTTTGTCGCACCAGAATGGCTGATCCATCCGGAACACTCCTTTCTGACAGGAAAACGGATTTTCTGCCCTCATTATACCATCCGCCGCCCCCTGCCGGGAATATCAAAATATCGGATTTTGTGGTAGAATAACACCAAAACCATGAGGAGGAACAGAGCATGCAGAAGGAGATCTGGCCGGGCGGCGCACTGCTCGCCCCGGTGCCGCCGGCACTGGTCAGCTGCGGCAGCCTCGAGGCGCCTGCGGTGCTGACGGTGGGCTGGACCGGCATCGTCAACACCCGCCCGCCCCGCACCTATGTCTCGATCCGGCCCGAGCGCAACTCCTACCCGATCATCAAGGAGCGAGGGGAGTTCGTCATCAACCTGCCGACGGCCCGGCTGGCGCGGGCGGTGGACCTCTGCGGCTGCCGCAGCGGTCGGCAGGTGGACAAGTTCGCCCTCGCCCATCTGACCCCTTCGCCCGCCTCGGCGGTCACAGCGCCGCTGATCGAGGAATGTCCGGTCAGTCTCGAGTGCCGGGTGTTCCAGTCGATCCCGCTGGGCAGCCATGAGATGTTTCTGGCCGACATCCTTGCGGTGCAGGTCGACGCCGCGCTGCTCGACGAGGCGGGACGACTCTGCCTCGAGAAGGCGGATCTGCTGGCCTACGCCCACGGCGGTTATTTCGCGCTGGGCAAACAGCTGGGCAGTTTCGGCTACTCGGTGCGAAAAAAGAAAAAAAGACAGCCAAAGCGGTGAGACAGGCGGCGATGAGCCGCCTGTTTTTTTGCGCTGCGGGATAACCGCCAGGGGGGCGGGGAAGACTAAACCGCGGCCGGCAGGCGGTTTTTTGTGTCTAATTTGTAAAAAATAAAAAAATTTTGCGAAGGTGCTTGACAACCGGAAAATTTGATGTAGAATGATGTTAGCACTCAGGAAGTGAGAGTGCTAAAACAACCGAAAAAAGGAGGGCACCAAGATGGCGATGGATGAACGCAAACGGCGGGTTCTCTCGGCGATCGTCTCGCTCTATGCGGCGGACGGCGAGCCGGTGGGATCCAACCTGCTGCGCCAGTATTTTGACATGGCAGTATCCTCCGCCACTCTGCGAAATGAGATGGCGGCCCTCACCAAACTGGGGCTGCTCGAACAGCCGCACACCAGCGCGGGACGGGTGCCCAGCATCGCGGGATACCGCTACTATATCGACAATCTGATGGGCAGCGACGGCAAACGGCTGGCGCTGACCGCGCGGGAGAAGAAGGTCATCGATGAGGCGTTCGAGAACTTCGACTACGATCCCGAGCGGCTGGCCAAGGCGGCGGCCAAGGAGCTGGCAAAGCTGACCGGGTTCACCGCCATCGCCACCACCCCCAAGAGCGAGGACGTCAAGGTCGCCTACTACAGTGTACTGCAGGTCGGGCGCAACAGCGCCGCGGTGCTGAGCGTCAGCTCGGTGGGCGGGGTTGCCACCCGGGTCGCGGTCACCAAGGAGTCGATCGACCCGGCAAAACTCGCGCAGGTCGCAAAGCTGATCAACCGCAGCCTCTGCTTTGTGGCAAAGGACGACGCGGGCGAGGAGCTGCGCGGGACGCTGTGGGACGCGCTGGGGGAGGACAAAAACCTCTGGCCGGTGGTCACCGCCGCGCTGCGGTTGCTGGCCGGCGCCGGAAGGGGCAAGGTCTTCGTCGGGGGGGAGCAGAATCTGCTCAGCTACCCCGAGATGGAGCCGAACCTCCACGGGTGCCTCGACCTGCTCAACCGGCACGATGAGCTCGGCCGGCTGATCGCCCCCAAGAACGACCGGCCGATGGTGCTGCTCGGGGACGACATGCCGGGCTACCGGATGCCGGGGGTCGCGATTGTGGCCCGGCGGTATCTCGCCGGCGGCGGGCTGACCGGTGCGATCGCGCTGATGGGCCCCTCCCGGATGAACTATGAAAAGGTGATTCCGACATTGGATTATTTTGCCGCGAAGCTCTGTCAGGCGCTGACCGGCACGGGTAAGGAGGCATAGAAGCCAGATGCAGGAAGAGATCAAAAAAGAGCCGCAGGCAAAGACGCCGGAGGAAGAGACCTCCGCGAGCGAGCAGCGGCAGCCTGAGACGGCACAGCCCGAGGCACCGCAGCCTGAGGCACCGCAGAAGGATGCGGCGGAGAAAAAACAGAAAAAACAGGACAAAAAGGAACAGCGCGCAGCGCTTGAAAAGGAGCTCAGCGAGGCCAAGGCGGCAAAGGAGGCCGCCGAGAAACAGCTGGCCGCAACCAAGGACACCCTGATGCGGACGGCGGCCGAGTATGACAACTTCCGCAAGCGGAGCGCCCGAGAGAAGGATGGCTGTTTCAACAACGGCGTCTCCTTCGCGGTCACCCAGCTGCTGCCGGTGGCGGATTCGCTCGAGATGGCGGCGGCGGCCCCGACCGAGGACGAGAACTTCAAGAAGGGCATCGAGATGACCCTCGCCAAGTTCGCCGAGGCCTTCCAGAAACTCGGCATCGAGGAGATTGAGGCGGCGGGCAAGCCGTTTGACCCCGAGGTCCACAGTGCGGTGATGCAGGAGGCCGCGAGCGACGAGTTCCCCAGCGGCACCGTCACCAAGGTGCTGCAGAAGGGCTACCGGATCGGCACCCAGATCATCCGCCACGCGGTGGTCGCGGTGGCAGAGTGAGACAACACCCGGTGCAACAACCGTTTATATAGAGCACAAGAATCGAACACAAGCTGCTTTTCTACAAAAAGGAGAGATATATTATGGGAAAAATCATTGGTATTGACCTTGGTACTACAAACTCCTGTGTCGCGGTCATGGAGGGCGGCGAGCCCGTTGTCATCGCGAACGCGGAAGGTTCCCGCACCACCCCGTCGGTGGTCGCGTTTTCCAAGACCGGCGAGCGGATGGTCGGCCAGGTCGCAAAGCGGCAGGCCATCACCAACCCCGACCGGACCGTTTCCTCGATCAAGCGTGAGATGGGCACCGACTACAAGGTGAACATCGACGGCAAGTCCTACACCCCGCAGGAGATCAGCGCGATGATCCTCTCCAAGCTGAAGGCGGATGCCGAGGCGTATCTGGGCGAGAAGGTC
>DXIA01000081.1 GCA_019113125.1 Candidatus Pygmaiobacter gallistercoris
CTTGACTCTCATTCTTTCGGCACCTCCATTAAACGGTTCGTTACGCCCCGTCCCCCGCCGACCGCGGAGGCCGGAGCCGGCCTCCCTCTTTCTTTTCTTACAGGTTCTTTGGGCCCAAAAATGGGCACAAAAAAATAGACCTGCAAAGAGGTACAATTACTATACCACATTACGGGGGGGAACGTCAAGATCCTTTTTTGTATTTTTGCGGGAGATTTTGGGCGCCGGCCGCCCCCCTTTTCATAACCGCTCATTTATGGTAATATATATCTGTATCTGCAATTTTGGCCATTTGCCCGCCCGGTTGCTCTGCTGCGGGGTGGCGGCCGGTGCCTTCGGGCAAGAAAAGAGGGTTTTGTTATGGCAAAACAAAAGGTCTGCGTTTTGTTTGGCGGCGTCTCGAGCGAGCATGAGGTCTCGCTGCTGTCCGCCACCTCGGTGATCCGCAATATTCCCACCGACCGCTATGAGGTCATCCCGGTCGGCATCACCAAAAAGGGCCGCTGGCTCTACTATCCCGGCCCGGTGGAGCATCTGGCCGACGGCAGCTGGGAGCGGTATCCCGACTGTGTGCCCGCCGTTCTCAGCCCGGATGCGGTGGACCGCGGTCTGATCAAGTTCGAGGGGGACGCGGTCAGCCGGATGAAGGTGGATGTGGTCTTTCCGGTGCTGCACGGCCGCGGCGGCGAAGACGGCACGGTGCAGGGGCTGCTTGAGCTCGCCGGAATCCCCTATGTGGGCTGTGGGGTGCTCTCGAGCGCGCTGTGCATGGACAAGGCGGCGGCCAACCTCGTGATGGATGCCAGCGGCATCGACCGGTGCGCCTGGGACTATATGACCCGCGCCGATCTTGCGCAGTTTGACCAGATCGCCGACCGGCTCGAGCAGAAACTGGGCTGGCCGATCTTCGTCAAGCCGGCCAACGCCGGCAGCTCGGTGGGGATCAGCAAGGCGGCCGACCGCGCCGCGCTGCGGGAGGCGGTCAACCTCGCGCTGGCCCACGACAGCCGGATCGTCTTCGAGCGGTTCGTCCGGGGGCAGGAGGTCGAGTGCGCCGTCTGCGGCAACGAGGCGCTGGTGGTCGAGGGCCCCGGCGAGATCCTCGCCAGCCAGGAGTTTTACACCTATGACGACAAGTACATCGCCGGCACCAGCCAGGTGGTCATCCCCGCCCGGCTGAGCGAGGAGAAACGCGCCGAGGTGCGCGCCGTCGCGCTGCGCGCCTACCGCGCGCTCTGCTGCACCGGTCTGGCCCGGGTGGACTTCTTCGTCGAGGAGGGCACCGGAAAGGTGCTGCTCAACGAGATCAACACGCTGCCCGGGTTCACCGACATCAGCATGTACCCCAAGCTGATGATCCATGCCGGCATGCGTTACAGCGAGCTGCTGGACCGGCTGATCCAGCTGGCCTTTGAGCGGAAGGAGAACCCGAATGGATAACCGGCCGATCGGGGTGTTTGACTCCGGTCTGGGCGGGCTGACCGGCGTGCGGGAACTCGCAAAGCTGCTGCCGGGGGAGGACATCGTCTACTTCGGCGACACCGCCCGCACCCCTTACGGCAGCCGCAGCCGGGACACCATCCTGCGCTACGGCAAGCAGGACATCGAGTTTCTGCTCTCGAAGGGGGTCAAGGCGATTCTCTGCGCCTGCAACACCGTCTCCTCCACCCTGCCCGAAACCTACACCGATGCGCTGCCGGTCCCCTTTGTCGGGGTGGTGCGCGCCGCGGCGGCGGCCGCGGCGGCGCGCAGCGCAAGCGGCAGAATCGGCATCATCGCCACCGCCGCGACGGTCAGGAGCGGCAGCTACGAGGCGGCCATCCGCCCGCTGCGGGCGGATGCGCGGCTGACCGCGCAGGCCTGTCCGCTGTTTGTCCCGGTGATCGAGAACGGCTATCTGGACCGGCGCAACCCGATCACCGTCACCCTCGCAAGGGAATACCTCGCCCCGATCCGCGCCGCCGGCGTCGACACCCTGATCCTCGGCTGCACCCATTATCCGCTGATCGCCGGCACCATCGCCGACGAGATGGGCCCGGGGGTGACGCTGGTCGACTCGGGCGCCGAGGGCGCCCTCGCGCTGCGCCGGCTGCTGGAGGAGCGGGATCTGCTCTGCGGCCGTGTGCAGGGGGGCAATCTGAGTTTTTATGTCAGCGATTCAGGGGAGAATTTTGCCGAGATCGGCGCGCTCTTTCTCGGTCGGGATCTCTCCGGGGGAATCCATCCCTATACGCTGCTGGAGTGAGCGCGCATCGTCCGGGCATGCACCCATACGGGAGGATCGCTTTATGAAAGAGGACTATCTGATCAAGATCAAAGGCATTCAGGAATCGGAGGGCGAGGAGAACTCGGTCGAGCTGATGACCCGCGGCAGCTTTGTGCAGCGGGGGGGCAACTACTACATCTCCTATCGCGAGACCGAGGCGACCGGCTATGCCGGCTGCACCACCACCGTCAAGCTGGACCGCACCGGAAAGGTCAGCATGCTGCGCTACGGCCCGATGCCCAGCCAGCTGGTGATCGAAAAGGGGCGGCGGCACATCTGCCATTACGACACCGGTCACGGATCCATCACGATGGGCATCGCCGCCGACGAGATTGTCGCCGAGCTGGGCGAGCGGGGCGGCCGTCTGCGGTTCAGCTATAATCTGGATATCAATGCCAGCGTATATTCGAAAAACACCGTCAATATCACTGTCAGGGAGGCTTAATTTTGGAGTTCAGGAATTTTAACCCGGTCGCCCGCGCAAAGGACGCGGCGCACCAGCTGATTCTCACCGCGATGGGCAGAGCCGTCGCCGACGGCGCGCTGCCCGAGGCCGCTGTTCCCGCCTTTAACATCGAGATCCCGGGCGACCTCAAAAACGGAGATCTGGCCAGCAACGCCGCGATGGTCTGCGCCCGCGCGTTCCGTCTGCCTCCCCGCAAGATCGCCGAGATCCTGCTCGCCCACGCCGACTGCACCGACACCCCGTTTGACCATCTCGAGGTCGCGGGACCCGGCTTTCTCAACTTTTTCCTCGCCCACCGGTATTTCGAGGAGGTCGTGCTCGCCGCCAACCTCGCCGCCGCCGACTGGGGCCGCACCGATCTCGGCGCGGGCAAGCGGTTCAATGTCGAGTTTGTCTCGGCCAACCCGACCGGCCCGATGCATCTGGGCAATGCCCGCGGCGGCGCGCTGGGCGACTGCCTGGCCTCGGTGCTGGAGTGGGCCGGCTATGAGGTGACCCGCGAGTTCTATGTCAACGACGCCGGCAACCAGATCGAGAAGTTCGGGGACAGCCTGTCGGCCCGGTACCTGCAGATCTTCAAGGGGGAGGACGCCGTCCCCTTCCCGGAAAAGGGCTACCAGGGCGAGGACATCAAGCAGCGGGCGCGGGAGTTTGCCGATCTGCACGGGGACGCGTTTGTGGACAAGCCGGAGGCAGAGCGCAAAAAGGCGCTGGTCGACTATGCGCTGCCGCTGAACATCCAGGCGATGAAGGACGCGATGGAGAAGTACCGGATCCACTATGACGTCTGGTTCCTCGAGAGCGACCTGCACAAGAGCGGCGCGGTGCAGGCGGTGCTGGACAAGCTCGCCGCACTCGGCGCCACCTACGAAAAGGACGGCGCGATCTGGTACCGCGCGGGTGAGTACAGCCTGAAGTGGGGCGCCAACAAGAACCCCAAAGCCGGTGAGGGCGAGGCGCAGGATGGTCCCAAGGACGAGGTGCTGGTGCGGGCCAACGGCATCCCCACCTATTTCGCCGCCGACATCGCCTATCATTACAATAAGCTGGTCACCCGCGGATTTGACAAGGCGATCGACGTCTGGGGCGCCGACCACGCCGGGCATGTCGCCCGGATGAAGGGCTCGATGGACGCGGTGGGGCTCTCCGGCAGCCGTCTGGATGTCGTGCTGATGCAGTTGGTCAAGCTGATCCGGGACGGCCAGGAGGTGCGGATGAGCAAGCGCACCGGCAAGGCGATCTCGCTGGTCGACCTGCTGGACGAGGTGCCGATCGACAGCGCCCGGTTCTTCTTCAACCAGCGGGAACCCGGGGCACAGGTGCTGTTTGATCTCGACCTCGCGGTCAAGCAGGACAGCGACAACCCGGTCTATTATGTGCAGTATGCCTACGCGCGGATCTGCAGCATCCTGCGGACAATGGAGGAGGAGGGGGTCACCCTGCTGCCGGCCGACCAGATCGACCTCTCCACCCTGACCCAGGAGAACGAGATCGAGCTGATGCGGGAGATCGGCTACTTCCCCGAGGAGATCGCCACCGCCGCCCGCAACTATGACCCCGCCCGGATCACCCGGTATGTCACCAATGTGGCGACCCTGTTCCACAAGTTCTACACCACCTGCCGCTGCAAAGGGGTGGAGTGCGGACTGCAGCAGGCCCGGCTGGCGCTCTGCGTCGCCGCAAAAAACACCATCGCGAGTGGGTTGGCGATCCTCAAGATCACTGCGCCGGAGCGGATGTAACCCACCGGATTGCAATTTTTTCGTTCTGCGCTATAATAAAGGTATCAGTATCCGGTCCTGTGGCCGGCATCACAAGGAGGAATCATCATGAGGAAGGATCGTTTCGGTATCTGTCTGAGTTTTTACGCCGTTATCGCTTTCGTCTTCACCATCCTCGGCCAGACGACGCTGGGCGCAATGCTGCTGGGGTTTGTCATCCTGGTGCAGCAGGATGAGTGGCTGACCCGCCAGGTGATGCAGGCCTTTTTGCTCACCCTCTGCTACTCGCTGCTCTCGGCGGTGCTCAGTCTGTTCCAGTTCCTGTACAGCATTCCCATTCTTGGCGCCGTCGTCTCCTCGGTGATCGGTTTCGTGAGCGGCATTATCTGGCTGGTCCTGCTGATCTTCGCGCTGATTGCCCTGTTCAACGTTGCCAAGGGCAAGGACGCCGGCGTCCCCCTCTGCAAGAGCTTTGCGGACAAGGCGTTCGGCCTGGTCAAGACGGTCACCTACGC
>DXIA01000011.1 GCA_019113125.1 Candidatus Pygmaiobacter gallistercoris
GGATCACCGCCCAGATCAGCTCGAGCATGGTGTCGTCGGTCAGCGGCGCAGAGAGCGGGACCAGCTGCTCGAACAGCGCCACATAGGCGGAGAGCGCCGCGGAGGCGTAGATGGTCGCGCCGGTAAACCCGCGCCCGAGAAAGACCAGGCCCAGAACCACCAGCAGCAGATTGATCAGGAACATCGCGCCGCCGACATTCAGCCGGGGAAAGAGATCGGCCAGCAGGATCGCGACGCCGCTGGTTCCGCCGATGGCGAAATGGTTTGGGGTCTTAAAGATACTTATGCCCGCTGCGGTAAAGATTAGACCCAGATTCAGAATCAAAAACCAGAGAATTTTTTCCCTTGTGCTGTGTGGAGTTGACATCAAAACACTTCCTGTCGGCGGAATTCTGCAGCTGCAGTTCGATTTTATCAAACACATTATAAAGAAAAAGAACCCCGAAAGCAACAAGGTGCGACGGCAAAAAATCAGCGGACAGCCCAGGCGGCCTGATTCGCCTGAGACTGTCCGCTGCAAAAAGCGGTTAGGACTCTTCCGACAGGGCGGGAACCAGCGCCGATCCGTCCACCGTCAGGGAGGACAGACGGGCAGTTGAGACGATCGCGATGTAGCTCTTGCCCGGCGCGACCTTCAGGCTGTCCCCGTTTTCGTCGTAGAGTTTCAGGGGGCTGTCGGGATTTCCCTTTTCCCACCGGATCTTCCGGTAGCCGCCGCCATTGAAATAGTACCCCTCGCCGGAGGACAGATCAAAGTTGGTCAGCACCGAGTCCTCCTTGTTGGTGACCTCGGTGAAGAGGAGGAAAAGATTGGTGAAGGAGAGCTGCTCGCCGGTCCCCTCGTCGATCTGGGGAGCGCCGTAGATCGATTTGAGATAGAGGCCGGTGTCGGAATCATACCGGAAAGCGGCGTCCCCATAATCCGAAAAGTCAAATGCGAGCTCGGTGCCGCCGGCGGTGGGAGCGTCCGGTGCGCCGAAGTCAAACAGCGGATCCGGCGCGCCGGTGGTCGGGAGGGAGACCGCGTCGATGCCCTGCTGGATCAGACTGGCGTTGGTGTACCAGCAGTGCTCCTGCGCCTTGGTCTGGTACCGGTCCTCATCGAAGACAAAGGAGGTCAGACCGAGATACAGCCCGTCGATGTCCTGATACTGATAATAGTTGAGCATGTCGGTGGCGTAGATCGAACCGCCGATGTGGACGAAGACGGCGTTGAGCGGAAGCAGAAACTGCACAAATTGGTCCCGCGCCGACCGAACCGGTCCCACCAGCGGGACCTTGGTGTAGTCGGAGTAAACCGCCATCATGCGGGTGACCCCCCACTCGGTCTCCATCTCATAGATCACGTCGGCGGAGGCGATGCCGGTCTGCGGAAGCGCCGGCTGGGCGTTGTTGATCATGATGGCGACCGGCCGCTGATCGGCGGGAAAGTCCGACCCGACCTCCAGGCCGGTCAGGGGATTATAGCTGTGGGTTTCGGTCTGACCGGATGTCGAAGAAGAGGGGGCGGAGGAGTCCGAACCGGAAAAGCTGCATCCGGACAACAGCAGCACCCCGATGGACAGGGCCAGCAGAAAACTGAAAATGCGTTTTTTCATGGTACTCTCCTGAAAACGGCGGCAGCGCCGCCGGAATGGTTGTTGCTCTCACACATTATAGGTCTGGCCCGGTCGGTTGTAAAGAGGAAGAATCCGCCTTACTCCGCGGCGGATGCGCTCGAGACGGCCGGCTCGGCGCCGGTGATCTCAAAATTGCTCCTCTCGTTCTGGCTCACGATGCCGACATAGCTGCGCCCGGTGTTGACCTTCACGCTCGCGCCGCTCTCATCGGTGAAGGTCAGCGAGCCCTCGATGCCGCTCTTCTGCCAGTGGATCGGCTCCGCCTTGCCGCCGTTGATGTAGTAGCCGGTGCCGCCGGCATCATAGTTGACCTTCTTGTAATCGGGATCCCCCTTGTCCAGACCGGTGTTGGGGTCGATGTTGCCGCCGGGGTAGGGGTAGGTGGTGATCTCGGCGAACAGGACGAATACATTGTCAAACGCCATCTGCTGGCCGTTGGCCTCGTCGATCATCGGGGTGTAGCCCTCGCTGTTGGTATAAAGGCTGGTCAGATATCTGCCGCTCGCCGCGTCATAGGTGAAACCGGTGCGGTAGGAGGCGGAGTGGACCACCTTGACGTCAAGCGCGCTCTGGCCCGACAGCACCCGCGGACTCTCCCGGCAGTCGACAAAGTCGAAGATCGGCTCGGTCAACTCCCGGCTCATGTCGATGCCGTGGCTGTCGATATAGCTCTGGATCTCCGCGCCGCTGGTAAAGGCGGTCGCGTCATAGGTGTAGCCCTGCGCGATCCGGTTCTGATCCCGATGGGTAAAGGTGGAGTACATCCCGTTGACCGCGAGATCGCTGTACCCGTTGACGTCGATGAACTGCTGGGTGATCTCGCTGCGGCCGACAAACAGATAGAGCGGCTGGAACGGGAAGATCACCTGGAAGAACTGGTCCCGGGCCGAGCGCACCGAACCGACCTCGCCGAAGCTGGTGTCGGGAAAGAGGGCGAGGAACCGGGTGATCCCGCCCTCGACCATGATCTCATACAGCACGTCGGCCTCCGACAGACCGCGGGCGGGACGGCTGTCCGCCCGGTTGTTGATCATAATGGCGACCGGACGGCTGGCGATATAGCTCTCGTCCTGCTCTTCGCCGGTCAGCGGCTGGATCTCAACCACCGGTTCGGGGGTCGGGACCACCTCGGCCTTGGAGGAACTCCCCGCGGAGGAGGAATCCTTGCCGCCGCAGCCGGCAAACAGAGCCAGCGAGAGGGCGAGGGCGAGCATCAGACAGCACAAGCGTTTCATGATATCTTCTCCATTTCCGGCTGCGAGAAAAGAGACGCAGCAGATTCTTCTTTTTACTATACCGAAAAAGACAATGGATGTAAAGCGAAAAAGGACGGGCGGATTTTTTGGGGGGCAGGGCAATAAACTGAGAAAGAGGACCAAAATCCCCTGCCGGGGGCCCTCGATCAAGTAAGGAACGCCCGTCCGCCTGCGTTTCATACAGAAAAGCGGCCGCCTTTTTTGAAAAAACGGAGATGGGCGGAATATCCGGGCGGGTCGCAGACGATGCAAATTTTTTTTGGTGTCCGCGGATCGGCCCGGCGGGCGATATCACGGCCGCCTGTGGGGGAGGTGCGAAAAAGAAAAGGTTGACAAAGTAACAACTTTACATGTATTATAAAGTTGGTTATGCAAATTTTACCTTGTCACGCGCTGTCATGCGCTGCGCTGAGAACAGGCGGACACAGCGGATAGAAGAGAGGAAGGCGGCAGAATGATTGAATACCGGAACGTCTCAAAGAACTACGGCGACCGACAGGTCGTCAAAAACCTCAGCTTTACGATTGAGGACGGCCAGTTCGCGGTTCTGATCGGGCCGTCCGGCTGCGGGAAGACCACCACCCTCAAGATGCTCAACCGGCTGATTCAGTCGGATGGCGGGGAGATCCTGCTGGACGGCAAGAATGTCAATGAGATCAACGCCGAGCAGCTGCGCCAGCACATCGGCTATGTCATCCAGCAGATCGGTCTGTTTCCCAACATGACGGTGGAACAGAACATCACGGTGGTGCCCCGGCTGCTCAAGTGGGACAAGGCCCGCTGTGCAAAGCGGGTGCGGGAGCTGCTCGCATTGGTGGACATGGACTATGACACCTATGCGAAGAAATACCCCAACGAGCTCTCGGGCGGCCAGCAGCAGCGGGTCGGCGTGCTGCGGGCGCTGGCGGCCGAGCCGCCGGTCATCCTGATGGATGAGCCCTTCGGCGCGCTGGATCCCATCACCCGGGACTCGCTGCAGGATGAGGTGAAGAGCCTGCAAAAACGGCTCAAAAAGACGATTATCTTTGTCACCCACGACATGAATGAGGCGATCAAGATGGCGGACGTCATCCTCTTTATGAGCGATGGCGAGCTGCTGCAGAAGGCCTCGCCGGAGGAGATGCTCCGCGCGCCGGCCAACGACATCGTGCGGGAGTTCATGGGCAAGCATGTCGCGCAGGGCGTCTCGGGGCAGGACAACATCCCCTGCAAGGAGATCATGCGCAGGAATGTCGCAAAGGTCTCGAGCAGCTGGCGCACCCTCGAATGCGTGCAGATCATGAGCAGCCGGGAGATCGACTCCCTCGTGGTGGTCGACCAGGACGACCGCTACCTCGGGGTGGTCACCATCGACGGCATCAAGGCGCACGGCAAGCCGGGCATGCCGGTGACCGAGCTGCTCGAGACGACGGTGCCCACCGTCTACACCGATACGCTGGCCAAGGAGGCGTTCTCCACGCTGGACAGCACCAAGTCCCGGTATCTGGTGGTGCTGGACAAAAAGGAGCGGCCGGTGGGGATCATCACCCGCACGAGTATGTCCAAGGCCCTGGCCTATATGGTCTGGGGAGGTGACGCGGTATGACCCACTTTTTTGAGACCTACGGCGCGATGCTCGTCCAGGCGATCCTGGTGCATCTGGCCTATGTGGTGACCAGTGTCGCCGCCGCCACGGTGGTGGCGCTGGTGCTGGGGATCCTGCTCTCCCGGGCGCCCTCGATTGCCCGCTGGATGATGCCGGTGATCTCGATCTCCCAGACCATTCCCGGCATCGTCTTTATCGGCATTCTCTACCTCTATCTCGGGATGGAGCCGATCACCGCCTTTACCGCGCTGGCGATCTACGCGGTCTTCCCGATCCTGAAAAACACCTATGCCGGGCTGCTCGGGGTGGAGGAGAAGTACAAGGAGGCAGCCCGCGGCTGCGGCATGAGCCCGCGGCAGATTTTGTTCAAAATCGAGCTGCCGCTCGCGATGCCGACCATCTTTGCCGGCATCCGGATGTCCACCGTCTACACCGTCAGCTGGGCGGTGCTGACCGCGATGATCGGCCTTGGCGGGCTGGGCGAGTTTGTCTACCGCGGCGTTTCGACCAACAACAGCACCCTGACCGTCACCGGTGCGATCCCGGCGGCCATCATGGCCATCGCGCTGGGCGCGCTGGTGGACTGGATTCAGAAAAAGGTCACCCCGCGCGGGCTGCAGGAGGTGAAGGACTGATGGATTGGAGCAGAGTCTGGGAACATTTCACCATCGTGCTCATCGCGAGCGTCTTCACCGTCATTGTCGGCCTGCTGCTCGGGTTTGCGGCCCATCTCAACCGCCGGGCGGGCAAGGTGATCCTCGCCTTTGTCGATCTGCTGCAGACGATCCCGGCGCTGGCGCTGCTGGGCATTATCATGGTCTTTTTCGGCGGCAGCCGGACCACCGTCATTGTCGGTCTGGTGCTCTACTCGCTGCTGCCGGTGGTCCGCAATACCTGCACCGGACTGGAGAGCGTCAGCCCCGCGGTCAAGGAGGCCGCGCTCGGCATGGGGATGAGCAAGACCTACCGGCTCTTTATGGTCGAGTTTCCGATTGCGTTCCCGACCATCTTTACCGGGATCCGGATCGCGGTGGTCACCTCGATCAGCGTGGCGGTCTTCGGCACCTTTGTCGGCGGCGGCGGTCTGGGGCAGGTCATCTACCGCGGCATTTATGTACAGGATATGGGGCGCATTCTGTTCGGCACCGTGTCGCTGATGGTGATGGCGGTGCTGCTGGACAGCCTGATGTCGATTGTCGAGAAACGGCTCTACCGCCACCAGATGTGAGCGGCAGCCGATTTGCCAACCATTGAGGACAAGAAGAAGGGGGAAACATGATGAAGAAACTGAAAAAACTCTCCGCGCTGTTTTTTGGAGTTCTGCTGGCCATGACCATGCTGACCGGCTGCGGCGACAAGAAGAACACCGTCGTCATTCTGGACGGCGAGTTCGCGGAGCCGGAGATCTTCGCCGAGATGGCGAAGATCCTGATCGAAGAGAACACCGACCTCAAGGCGGAGATCAAGGACGCGATGACCCCTGTCTTCGGTTTCAACGAGATGAACGAGGGCAGCATCGACCTGATGCTCAGCTATGACGGCAGCCTGCTGGTGACCTTCCTCAAGCACGACGACTCGGAGGTGCCGGAGGGAATGAGCACCTACGACTATGCGCAGCAGGTCGCGGCAGAGGAATGCAACGTCCATCTGCTGGAAAAGCTGGGCGCGAACAACACCTATTCCATCGCGGTGCGCCGTGAGACCGCCGAGAAGTACGGCCTCGAGAAGGTCAGTGATCTGCAGGCGGTCGCGGGAGAGCTGGTCTTCGGCGCCGAGCACAAGTTCTTTGACGAGGAGGGGCTGATCCGGTACAAGCCGCTCTGCCGCGAGTACGGTCTGGAGTTCAAGGATGCGAAGTCGATCGACCTGAACCTCAAGTATTCCGCCATCGCCAACGGCGAGATTGATGTCACCGAGATCTATGCGACCGACGGCCAGCGGATGGCAAACGATCTGGTCCTGCTGGAGGACGATCACGGATTCTTCCCCGAGTACAACCTGGCATATCTGGTCCGCAACGATCTGTTTGAGGACTTTGCGGATGTCGCCCCGAACCTCGAGGAGGTTCTCAACATGATGGCTGGAAAGTTCAGCGACAACGATGTCGCTCAGATGAGCTACGAGGTCGATGTCGACAAGCGCGAGCCGGTGGATGTCGCCCGCGACTGGCTGATCGAGAAGGGACTGCTCGAAGAATAACGAATGAAACAAAACAGGCGGATCTTTAGGTGTGGCAGGATAAGAAAACGCAACTTCCCTGCGGGAAGTTTAGTTCTGCCGTAGAATTTTGGCGTAGAAAGCACTCAGAGCGGCCCCCCAAGCCACCAAGGCTTGAGGGGCCGTTCTTCACACTTTCTTCATCCAAAATTCTGGGGCAGAACTGCGAGGCACCGTAAAAAGGTCGATTTTGATGCGGGTGCAAGGAAAAGCGTCGAAGGCACCCTTTGTGGTTGTCGAGACGTTTTGACGCCGCAGCCGCGCAAAAGCGGCCTTTTTACGGCGTTGTTTTCTTATTCTGCCACACCTTT
>DXIA01000082.1 GCA_019113125.1 Candidatus Pygmaiobacter gallistercoris
CTCTAAGTGCTTTCTACGCCAAAAGTCTACGGCAGAACCGTTGTTTTCTTATCCTGCCACACCTTTAGCCGGTGGCTTTCTCGTTATTTCTTGCTGTTCTCGAGGCTCGCCGCGATGAACTCACGGAAGATCGGATGCGCGCGGTTGGGACGGCTCTTGAACTCGGGGTGATACTGCACCCCGACAAAGAACCGGTTCTCGGGGATCTCGACCGCCTCGACCAGACGGCCATCGGGCGAGGTGCCGGCGATCGACAGTCCCGCCTTGACCAGCTCGTCCCGGAACTCGTTGTTGAACTCGTACCGGTGACGGTGCCGCTCCTCGATCTGGGCGGAGTGGTAGGCGCGCTCCAGCATGCTGCCGGGGGTGACGTTGCAGGGATAGGCGCCAAGCCGCATCGTACCGCCCTTGGGCAGGTTGCCGTGCTGGTCCGGCATCAGGTCGATGACCCGGTGCTGAGACTCGGGGGCAAACTCGCTGGAGTTGGCATCCGCATAGCCCAGCACGTTGCGGGCGAACTCGATCACCGCGATCTGCATCCCGAGGCAGATGCCGAAGTAGGGGATGTTGTTGACCCGCGCGTATTGGGCCGCGAGGATCATCCCCTCAATGCCGCGGTCGCCGAACCCGCCCGGCACCAGAATGCCGTCGCAGCCCTGCAGCTGCTCGGCGATGTTCTCAGGGGTCAACTGCTCGCTGTCCACCCACTCGATGGTGACATGGGCGCCGTTCTCATATCCGGCATGGGAGAGCGCCTCGTTGACCGAGAGATAGGCGTCATGCAGCTTGGTGTACTTGCCGACGAGGGCGATCTTGACCGGCGCGGTCGCCGCCCGGATCCGGCCGAGCATCGCGTTCCAGTCGGAGAGGTCGCACTCGGCGCAGTGGATGTCCAGCTCGCGGCAGACCACCTCGGCCAGGCCGTTCTCCTCCAGCATGATCGGCGCCTCGTAGAGCACCGGCAGGGTCAGGTTCTCGATGACGCAGTCCGGCTTGACATTGCAGAAGAGGGCGATCTTGTGCTTGACCGACTCCTCGATCGGCTCGTCGCTGCGGGTGATGATGATGTCCGGCATGATGCCGAAGGACTGCAGCTCCTTGACCGAGTGCTGGGTGGGTTTCGACTTGTGCTCATTGCTGCCCTTGATGTAAGGAACCAGCGTGACATGGATGAACAGGCAGTTCTTGCGGCCGACCTCATGGGCGACCTGGCGGATCGCCTCGAGGAAGGGCTGGCTCTCGATGTCGCCGGTGGTGCCGCCGATCTCGGTGATGACGACATCGGCATCGGTCTTTCTGCCAACCGAGTAGATGAAGTTCTTGATCTCGCCGGTGATATGGGGGATCACCTGCACCGTCTCGCCGAGGTACTCACCGTTGCGCTCCTTATTGAGCACATTCCAGTAGACCTTGCCGGTGGTGAGGTTGGAGAACTTGTTGAGGTTTTCGTCGATGAACCGCTCATAATGCCCGAGATCCAGATCGGTCTCGGCGCCGTCCTCGGTCACGAAGACCTCGCCGTGCTGGTAGGGGCTCATCGTGCCGGGATCCACATTGATATACGGATCCAGTTTCTGGGCCGCGATCTTCAGCCCGCGCGCCTTGAGCAGCCGCCCGAGGCTGGCCGCGGTAATCCCCTTGCCCAGGCCGGACACAACGCCGCCGGTCACAAAAATGTACTTTGTCATTCTTCCTCCATCCCTTCATTCACCAGATAAACTTTTCTGCCGTTGGCAGCTTTTTCAACTCTCATAGGTATTCAGAATACTCTCGGCAATCGCGCGGCGGGTCACCCGCCGGTCCATCGCCTGTTTTTCAATATACCGGTGCGCCTGCTCCTCGCTGAACGCGAGGTGGTCGATCAGCACATATTTGGCCCGCTCAACGATCCGGATCTCGTCGATCTTCTCCCGCAGCCGCCGGTTCTCCTCGATCAGCCGCTCCTCCCGCCGGCGCACCGCCCGGAGCAGTTTCACGCTCTGGAAAAAGGTCGCCCGGGAGAGCGGGCGGGGCAGCACAAAGACGCCGTAGTCCTCCACCTTTGCGCTGATCTCCTCCTCCAGCTCGGCGCGCACCAGAATCAACACGCCGCAGCCGCAGCGGGCCGCCCGGATCGCGAGCTCACCGCCGAACTCATCCTGCAGCGGGGTGTTGATCAGGACGAGGTCACATTCGGTCTCGAGCAGCATCTGCCGGGCGGCGGTGCCGCTTGCGGCCAGGATGATCGAGGGTTTCGGTGGCTGGCTGAACAGCCCGGCAAGCATCTGCTGCGACTTCTCGGTCGCCGAGACGATCAAGACCTTTTCCACCGGATTCCCCCTTCCAGTTCCCCTTTGCGCTCAGAGCAGATCGAAGTGGAGCGCTCTGCCCCGCTCAAACGGGTCCTCGCTCTGCTCGACAACGCGGGCCTCCTCCTCCTTTTGGGCGAGGTAGTTCTCCAGCATCGCGCCCGGCAGAACCCGCCGCACAAAGCCGCTCTTCCTGGCAAGATCCACCGCCTCGGACAGGCTGTGCGGCAGGCTGGCAAGTCCCTCCTGCTCCTCCTCGTAGAGGTTGCGGTCGGTCGGCGCGGGCAGCGAGAGCGACTCCTTAATCCCCTCGAGCCCCGCCTCGATGAGCAGCGCAAACGCGAGGTAGGGGTTGCAGGCGGGGTCCGCGCTGCGCAGCTCCATCCGGCTGAAATCCCCCTCCGCGGCCGGGATCCGGATCAGCTGGCTGCGGTTCTGTCGCGACCAGGTCAGATACCGGGGCGCCTCAAAGGCGCCCAGCCTCGCATAGGAGTTCGCGATCGGGCCGAGGAAGGCCGAGATCTCCGCCGTCCGGCGCAGAATGCCCGCGATGAACTGCTGCGCCTGCGGCAGAAAGCCGTCGGCATCCCCGAGAAAGAGATTTTGATCCCGCTGGTCATACAGGCTCATATTGATATGCAGCCCGCTGCCCGGCGCGTCCCGCAACGGCTTTGGAAGAAAGCTGGCATAGAGGCCGTGCTGCGCCGCGATCGCCTTGACCGCCGCCTTGAAGGTGACGAGATTGTCCGCGGCCCGCACCGCCGTGCTGTACCGGAAATCGATCTCGTTCTGTCCGGGGCCCTGCTCGTGGTGGCTGGCCTCCGGCTGAAAGCCCATCGCCTCGAGCGCGAGACAGACGTCCCTTCGCAGGTTCTCCCCCCGGTCGAGCGGGGCGATGTCAAAGTAGCCCGCCGCATCCAGCGGCCGGTCGGTGGGCATTCCCTCTTCATCCTGCCGGAACAGGTAGAACTCACACTCGGGTCCAAACTTGCAGACATAACCCTGCTGCAACGCCCGCCTTGCACTCTCCCGCAGCAGGCTGCGGGTATCTCCCTCAAACGGTCGTCCGTCCGGGTGTCGGATGCTGCAGAACAGCCGGGCCACCCTTCGGTGATCCGGCCGCCAGGGCAGCACCGCGAGGGTGCCCGGCTCGGGAAAGAGCAGCAGGTCCGACTGCTCGACATTGAGAAAGCCCCGGATGGCCGATGCGTCGAAGGAGATCCCGCTCTCAAAGGCCCGCGGGAGCTCTGATGCCTGGATCGAGATGTTTTTCTGGACACCGAAGATGTCACAGAAGGCCAGCCGGATGAACTTGACATCGTTCTCCCGGACATAGTTCAGCACATCTTCCACACTGTTGTACATACCCTTCCTCCCGTTCTGCCGCCCGCAAATTTCTATGCGGTTCGGTTTTATTATATCGCAGTTTCGGGATGCAAAAAAGGCCCTTTGCCGTCTCTGTGAGCCAAAATGCAAAAAAGGCGTCGCTGCAGCTCCGTTCCGGTCGGAACTGCATAGCAAACACCTTTGTTTACCGGCCGATTATACTATAAATGGGCGGCGGCTGTCAACCAAAAAAATTTTTGCGGGCCGACAAAAAACCACTTGACAAAACAAAAATACCGCGCTATAATGCGTCCCATGAACAGCAAAGGCGCTGTGGGTACGCTGCCCGCGGCGCCTTTGCTTTTTTTGTTTGCACCACCCCGGCATTTCGTTGTGCCGGGATATTCCGTCGGAGAGGATGAGAGAGCAGTGAGCAATGTATCGGAAATTTTCGGAAGTCTCGTGTTCAACGAGCATGTCATGAAGGAGCGTCTTCCCGCCGAGACCTATGCGGCGCTCAAGCGCACCATCGAGCAGGGGCGCAGCCTTGACCGGAGCATCGCCAACGTCGTCGCCAACGCGATGAAGGACTGGGCCATCGAGAAGGGAGCCACCCACTTCACCCACTGGTTCCAGCCGATGACCGGCATCACCGCCGAGAAACACGAGGGATTCCTCAGCCCGCAGAAGGACGGCACCGCGATCATGCGGTTCTCCGGCAAGGAGCTGATCCGCGGCGAGCCCGACGCCTCGAGTTTCCCCTCCGGCGGCCTGCGCGCGACCTTTGAGGCCCGCGGCTACACCGCCTGGGACGCGACCTCCTTCGCCTTCATCAAGGATAAGACCCTCTGCATTCCCACCGCGTTCTGCTCCTACGGCGGCGAGGCGCTGGACAAAAAGACCCCGCTGCTGCGCAGCATGGAGCTGCTCAACAAGCAGGCGCTGCGGATCCTGCGGCTGTTCGGCGACACCGCGACCATCCGGGTCAACACCACCGTCGGCCCCGAGCAGGAGTACTTCCTGGTCGACCGCGCGCTGTACGAGAAACGCCGCGACCTGATCTACTGCGGCCGCACCCTGTTCGGCGCAAAGCCCCCCAAGGGCCAGGAGATGGACGATCACTACTTCGGCTCGCTGAAGGACCGGGTCTCCTCCTTCATGCATGACCTCGACGAGGAGCTGTGGAAACTGGGCATCTTCGCCAAGACCGAGCACAACGAGGTCGCGCCCGCACAGCACGAGCTCGCCCCGATCTTCACCACCACCAACATCGCCACCGACCACAACCAGCTCACGATGGAGATGATGCGCAAGATCGCCCGCCGCCATGGTCTGGTCTGCCTGCTGCACGAAAAGCCCTTTGCCGGGGTCAACGGCAGCGGCAAGCACAACAACTGGTCGATCTCGACCGACAAGGGGGTCAACCTGCTCGAGCCGGGCGACAGCCCGCGGGAGAACGCCCAGTTCCTGCTCTTCCTCGCCGCCGTCATCAAGGGGGTCGACGAGTATCAGGATCTGCTGCGGATCTCGGTCGCCTCGGCCGGCAACGACCACCGTCTTGGCGCGAATGAGGCGCCCCCGGCCATCGTCTCGATGTTCGTCGGCGACGATCTGATGGAGGTGCTCAACGCGATTGAGACCGGCCGCGACTACGACCAGAAGGACAAGGTCGAGATGCGGATCGGCGTGCACACCCTGCCGCGGTTCACCCGGGACACCACCGACCGCAACCGCACCTCCCCGTTTGCCTTCACCGGCAACAAGTTTGAGTTCCGGATGGTCGGCTCCTCCCAGTCGATCGCCGACTGCAACACCATGCTCAACACGATTGTGGCCGAGGAGCTGAGCAGCTTTGCCGACCGGCTCGAGGGCGCCGAGGACTTCGAGTCCGCCCTCAACGATCTGATCCGGGAGACCATTGTCAGCCACAAGCGGATTATCTTCAACGGCAACAACTACTCCGACGAGTGGGTCGCCGAGGCTGAGTCCCGCGGGCTGCTCAACCTCAAGAGCACCGTCGAGGCGCTGCCCTACCTGCTCAAGGAGAAGAACATCGCCCTCTTCACCAAGAACAAGATCTTCACCGAGACCGAGCTGCACTCCCGGTATGAGATCCTGCTCGAGGAGTACTGCAAGACCATCAACATCGAGGCGCTGACCATGCTGGACATGGTCAAGAAGGATATTCTCCCAGCCTGCCTGAAGTATCAAAAGTCCATTGCCGAGACCGCGCTGGAGAAAAAGCAGCTCTCCTCCTCCCTCAGCTGCAGCGTCGAGGAGGATCTGCTGAGCAAGATCTCGGGTCTGGTCAGCTGCCTGTACAGTAAGACCGGCAAGCTGGAGAGCGAGCTGCTCAACGTCAAGGAGGAGTCCGACTCCAAGGCGCAGGCCGACTATTACCGCAATGTTATCTTCGCCCGGATGCAGGAGGTACGCGCCATCGCCGACGAGCTCGAGGTCCTCGTTTCCAAGGAATTCTGGCCCTATCCCAGCTACGGCGAGCTGCTGTTCAGCGTTCAGTAAAATTTTCGGTTTCAGGGCGATTTGACCAAGAATCGCTTGACCCTGATCCCTAACTTATTATATAATAGGCATGTTAAATCGTTAACATGCCTATTTTTTTATGCTTTTGTTATCGTGAATTGGAATTTTTAATAAAGGGAGTGCTGTATGATGAACATTTATATCTGCGTCGGAAGTTCCTGCCACCTGAAGGGGTCCTACAACATTATCAATCTGATGAAGGAGGCGCTCGAGAAGAACAACCTCACCGACAAGGTGAATGTCTCGGCCGCCTTCTGCCTGGGCCGCTGCACCGACGGGGTGACCATCAAGGTGGACGACGAGATCGTCACCGGCGTCTCCCCCGAGAATTTCAACGAGATCTTCGAACAGCACGTGCTCAAAAAGCTGCAGTAACGAGGTCAAAAAGTACAGGTAAAGGGGAATCGGAGTTATGAGCGATTTTCTCGGACTCAAAAAGTCCAACTGCAAAAACTGTTACAAGTGTATCCGTCACTGTCCGGTCAAGAGCATCCGTTTTTCTGACAACCAGGCTCACATCGTCACAAACGAGTGCATCCTCTGCGGCGAGTGCTTTGTCAACTGCCCGCAGAACGCCAAGGTGATCCGGGATGATCTGCCGCAGGTCAAGGAGCTGATTGCCTCCGGCCGCCCGGTGATTGCCAGCGTGGCGCCCTCCTTCATCTCGGAGTTCGGCGTCACCAACTTCAGTCAGGTCAAACAGGTGCTGCAAAAGCTGGGCTTTTTCTCGGCTGAGGAGACCGCGATCGGCGCGGGCATCGTCAAGAACCGGTATCAGGAGATGATCGCGGACGGCAGTCATTCGGTCATCATCTCCTCCTGCTGCCACACGGTGAACACCCTGATTCAGAAGTACTTTCCCGGCGCGCTGCCCTATCTCGCTGATGTCCTCTCCCCGATGCTGGCCCACTGCCAGCTGATCAAGGAGCAGAACCCCGGCGCCGCTGCCGTCTTTATCGGCCCCTGTATCTCCAAAAAAGAGGAGGCCAGCATCTACGGCATCTGCGACGTCGTGCTGACCTTTGAGGATCTCGAGCGTTGGATGGAGGAGGAGCATCTGGAATTCGCACCCGACGACACCGACGAGAGCGGCAAGCGCCCGCGGTTCTTCCCCATTCCCGGCGGCATCATCGCCAGTATGAACATTGAGGGCACCGGCTACGACTACATACCGGTCGACGGGGTGGAGAACTGCAAGGCCGCCCTCAAGGAGGTGGAGGCCGGACACCTCGACCACTGCTTTATCGAGATGAACGCCTGTGCGGGCGGCTGCATCAACGGGCCTGCGGCCTCGAGCCGGCGGCGCAGCGCGCTGGCCGGATCTGTAAAGGTAAAAGCCTTTGCCGGCATGGAGGAGTTCGGCGCCAAGCTGAACGGATCGATCGAGAAGAAGATGGACTACATCGGGGTGCGCAACCAGCTGCCGGGCGAGGCCACCATCCGGGAGATCCTCGCCAAGATGGGCAAGACCAGCCCCGAGCAGGAGCTCAACTGCGGCAGCTGTGGCTACAACACCTGCCGGGAGAAGGCGATCGCCGTCTACCAGGGCAAGGCGGATCTGTCGATGTGCCTGCCCTTCCTCAAGGAGAAGGCGGAGAGCTTTTCCGACAAGGTCATCAACAACACCCCCAACGCCATCTTTGTGCTGGACGAGGACCTCAACATCCAGCAGATCAACCAGGCCGCACTGAATCTGTTCAACCTGCCGGTCGGCTCCTCCCTCAAGGGGACCCCGCTGGTGCGGATCCTCAACCCGACCGATTATCTCAACGTCATCGCCACCGGCCGGAATGTGCGGGAGAAGAAGTACTATCTCGCCGAGTACAAGAAGTACGTCTCCGAGACCATCATCTACGACAAGGAATACCACATGCTCTTCAGCATCATGCGGGACATCACCGAGTCGGAGAACAAGTCCGCCCAGCGCGATGAGCTGCGCCGCGAGACGGTCGAGATCACCGACCAGGTGATCGAAAAGCAGATGCGGGTGGTCCAGGAGATCGCCTCGCTGTTGGGCGAGACGACCGCCGAGACCAAGATCGCACTGACCAAGCTCAAGGAGACGATTCAGAAGTAGGAGGCCGCAGCATGAACAACCTTTGGACGGATACCGGCTATGTCAGCATCAACAAAAGGGGTGAGCAGCTCTGCGGCGACAAGGTCGAGATCATCGGCACGCCGGACGACTGCCTCACCCTCGTCCTTGCGGACGGCCTCGGCAGTGGTGTAAAAGCGAATATCCTGTCAACTCTGACCTCCAAAATTCTGAGCACCATGATCGATGCCGGCATGTCGATTGAGGAATGTGTCGACACCATTGTCAAGACCCTTCCGGTCTGCCAGGTCCGCAAGGTCGCCTACAGCACCTTCACCATCATCCGGATCGAGCACAACGACACCGCGAAGATCATCCAGTTCGATAACCCCAATGTCATCTTTCTGCGCAACGGCAAAAATGTCGACTATCCCATCAATTCCCGCATGGTCGGGGACAAGACGGTGCTCGAGAGCACCATCTCGCTGCAGCTGGACGACACCTTCATCGCGATGAGTGACGGGGCGATCTACGCCGGGGTCGGCAAGAGCCTGAATTTCGGCTGGCAGCGGGAGAACATTGTGGATTTCGCCGAGGCGATCTTTGACTGGTCGATGTCGGCCAAGACCATCTCGACGATGATCGTCGACGAGTGCAACACCCTCTATGAGGGGGAACCGGGCGACGACACCACCATCGCCTGTGTCAAGATCAAGAAACGCAACCCGGTCAACCTGTTGATCGGCCCGCCCTCCAACCCGAAGGACGTCAACATGATGATGAACCTCTTCTTCTCGAAGGAGGGCTCCAAGATCGTCTGCGGCGGCACCACCAGCACCCTTGCGGCGGAGTTTCTGGGCAAGCCGATCCGCACCAGCATCGACTACTGCGACCCGGAGATCCCCCCGATCGCCTACGTGGAGGGGATCGACCTCGTCACCGAGGGGGTCATCACCATCAGCCGGGTGGTGGAGTACGCCAAGGCCTTTCTCTCGAGCAACGACATTACCGCCCCCTGGGCAAACCGGAAGGACGGCGCCGCCAAGATCGCACAGATGCTGTTCGAGCAGGCGACCGACATCAACTTCTTTGTCGGCAAAGCGATCAATCCCGCCCATCAGAACCCGGATCTGCCGATCAACTTCGGCATCAAGATCCGTCTGATTCAGGAGCTTGCCGAATACCTCAAGCAGATGGGCAAATACATCAAGGTCAGTTATTTTTAACCCCCAGTAAAGATTCTCAATTCACCGGAGAGGGAGGAATCCGCGAGATGGAGGAACGAATTTTTGATACCCGGGTCCAGTGGCTGAAATACAAGGTGCTCAAGGAGGTTGCAAAGCACGCCTACACCGATACGCTGCAGGATGCCTACCGCGATGTACCCAAAACCATCGTGCCGGACGACGCCGAGGCGACGATGCGCTGCTGCATCTACAAGGAGCGCGCGATCCTCGGCGAGCGGGTCCACAGCGCGATGGGCGGCGACAAGCAGAATCCCAACGTGATTCAGGTGCTGAGCATCGCCTGCGACGAGTGCCCGATCAGCGGCTATGTGGTCGGCCCCGACTGCCGCGGCTGCATCGCCCAC
>DXIA01000083.1 GCA_019113125.1 Candidatus Pygmaiobacter gallistercoris
GCAGATCTCGGTATAGCTGCCGCCTTCGAGATCGGTGCGCCCGATATCCCCCGCAAACAGGGTGTCCCCGGTAAAGAGCAGATCCCCCACCCGGATGCAGACGCTACCCGGAGTGTGGCCCGGGGTGGTGATGACCTCGAAGGTCAGCTCGTCAAGGGGAATGGTCAGCCGGTCGGTGAGATCCGCATCCGCGCGGATGCCGAACAACTTCGCGTCGGCGCTGTTGAGGTAGACCTTCGCACCGGTCTGCTGCCGCAGTGGCTCGATGGATCCCACATGGTCGAAATGGCCGTGGGTCTGCAAAATCAGCGAGAGGGTTGCGCCCTGCTCCCGCAGCAGCGAGAGGTACTTCTCCGGTGCAACGCAGGCATCGATGACCGCCGCGTGTCCACCCTCGCTGATGACAAGAAAGCTGTTGGTAAAATAGGGCCCCGGTGCGTTGAGATGATAGACCTTCAAATCTGTTCTCTCCTTTGCAAAAGACTTTTTGTCAGCCGCGTTTCCACTCCTCGGTGTCCATCACAATCGTGACCGGGCCGTCGTTGATCAGGCTGACCTGCATGTCGGCCCCGAACTCGCCGGTCTTGATCCCGGCCAGTCCATAACCGCCGATGCAGTCCACAAACAACTGATAATATTCCACTGCAAGCGGGGGCTTTGCCGCCCGCTCAAATCCCGGGCGGCGTCCTTTCTTGGTGTCCGCCTGCAGCGTGAAATTGCTGATGACCAGCGCCTCATAGCCCAGATCCGGCGCCGAGCGGTTCATCTTTCCGTTCTCATCCTCAAAAATTCGGATTTCAGCGCATTTGCGCGCCAGCAGCCGAACATCCTCCTCGGTATCCCCGACCGCGACCCCAACCAGGATCAGCAGGCCGGGACCGATCGAGCGCTCCTCTCCCCCGTTGATGACCACCGAGGCGGAACGCACCCGCTGAATAACTGCTCTCAACTCTCTTCCTCCCTTGTCCAGCTCAGGTCCGGGTAACCGAGACGACATCCCGTATCTTCTTGATCCGGGCGATCACCGAACCGAGATGATCGATGTTGTTGATCCCGATGGTGACCAGAATGCTGCTGCGCCCGTCGGAATTCTGCCGCGCGGTGAAGGCATAGATCGGCACCTTCATATTCGAGATCATCGCGCTGATGTCCGCGATCAGACCGGAGCGATCCACCGCGATAATCTCAAGGGTGGACTTGAAACTCTCTTTCACTCCGTCCGCCCAGTAGGCATTGACCCAGCGGGGACTGGACTCGTCGAGATTGCGTCCGACCACCGCGTTGGGGCAGTCCTTTTTGTGGATTGAGACGCCGTAACCGCGGGTGATGAAACCGACGATCTCGTCCCCCGGCAGCGGGTTGCAGCACTTGGCAAACTTGATCAGGCAGTTGTCGATCCCCTCGACGATGACCCCCTCGTTGCTCTTCTGTTTCTTGATCGGCATCTGGAAGATCTCGACCGGGTCCGCCGCCTTGACCAGTTTTGCATACTCGTCCTTGATCTTGGGCAGCAACCGGCTCATCTGCAGTCCGCCGTAGCCCAGCGCCGCGTACATCTCGACCGCGCTGTTCATCCGCTGGCGGCGGGCGACCTCCTCCATAAAGGAGTCGTACTTGTCCTCCGGCAGGGTGATGAGGTTGCGCCGCAGCTCGCGGTCGAGCATATTTTTGCCCTCGGCGATGTTCTCCTCCCGCCGTTCTTTTTTGAACCAGTTGCGGATCTTGCCCTTTGCCTCGCTGGTGGTGACGATCGACAGCCAATCCCGGCTGGGGCCCTTGTCCTTCGCGCCGGTGATGACCTCGATCACCTCGCCTGTTGCAACCTTGTGGTCAATCGGAACAATCCGCCCGTTCACCTTGGCACCGGTCATTCGGTTGCCGACCGCGGTGTGGATGGCATAGGCGAAATCGATCACCGTCGCACCGGCGGGCAGGCTGATGACATCCCCCTTCGGGGTGAAGACAAAGACCTCCTCGGGCAGCAGCTCAGATTTGATGTTGCGCAGAAGATCGACGGCATCCTCCGAATCCCGCTGACTCTCAAGCAGCTGCCGCACCCAGGCAAGGCGCTCCTCCAGCTTATCGGTGCCCTGAATGCCCTCCTTGTATTTCCAGTGGGCCGCGACGCCGTACTCGGCGGTGTGGTGCATCTCCCAGGTGCGGATCTGCACCTCGAACGGGATTCCCTCATGGCCGAGAACGGTGGTGTGCAGCGACTGGTATCCGTTGGGTTTCGGGGTGGAGATATAGTCCTTGAACCGATTGGGCAGCGGATGATACATGTCGTGGATGACACCCAGCGCATTGTAGCACTCGGCAACCGAGTCGACAATGATCCGCAGCGCGTAGACGTCGTAGATCTCCTCAAACTCCTTGTTGTGGATATACATCTTGCGATAGATGCCGTAGATCGACTTGACCCGGCTGGAGAGCTGGGCCTCCGGAATCCCGTTTTCGTCCAGCCGCTCCTTAATCTGGGCGGCAACATCCTTGATGAAATCCCCCTTGCCGCCGTGTTCGCTCAGCAGCCGGACGATCTCCTGATACCCGACCGGGTCGAGGAAGGAAAGGCTGCGGTCCTCCAGCTCCTCCTGAATGTTGTTCATGCCCAGCCGATGGGCGATCGGGGCGTAGACCTCCATCGTCTCGAGCGCCTTGTCCCGCCGTTTCTGATCCGGCATCGCGTCCATCGTCCGCATGTTGTGCAGCCGGTCACAGAGCTTGATGAGCATCACCCGGATGTCCTGGCTCATCGCCAGCAGCATCTTGCGCAGGTTTTCCGCCTGCTGCTCCTCCATCGTCGAGAAGGTGATCTGGCCCAGCTTGGTCACCCCATCCACCAGATTGGCAACTTCGCTGCCGAACTGGCTCTCGATATCTCCTTTTGTGACGTCGGTATCCTCCACCACATCGTGCAGCAGCGCCGCCGCAATGCTCTCGGAGTCCAGTCCCAGCTCCGCGAGCAGGGACGCAACACTCAGCGGATGGGTGATATAGGGCTCCCCACTGCGGCGCTTGACCCCACTGTGAGCCTTATCCGCCACGGCAAACGCGCGGTCGATCAGTTCTTTATCGTAGCTGCGACCGGATTCTCTGAGCTGCTGCTGCAGCCGCTCAAAGGTCATATACCCTTCCATCCTCTCACCTTCTTCTCTCTTTTCCCCTATTTGATGTCTTTATTGTTCTTCTTCGCCCTTCAGCAGATGAAACACCGGCGCGTCATCCAGTGCCCGCTTACCGCTGACCGGGTGCTCCAGATAACGCTCTTCCCCGTTGACCACTCTCTTTTCCAGCAGCCCCAGCTCGCAGAGCGCCTGAAGTGAAACCTGAATCTTTCCTGCACTCAGCGGGAGCAGTCGTGCAAAGGTGCGGCAGAGGTTGCCCGTCGGGATGCCCTCGGACCGGGCCAACCGGAAGACGGTCGCGACCTCCTCCCGGCTGGGCAGCAGGGATGCCCGCAGCCCGGCGTCCAGCCTGCCGCCGCTGACCAGCGACTGGTACAGCTGGGTCTGATAAATATATTCATTGCCGATCCCCGCCGGGCGCAGCTCCTTGATCCGCGCCGAGAGCATCGGTCCGTTTTGTCCCTGATAAATCGAGAGATAGAGCAGCGCCTCCACCCGATCTCCCGGCTGGTAGCCGAGCGCCTGTGGCGAGACCCCGAAGAGCACCGCATACAGGCTGATATGCCCCTGGCGCAGCCGCAGCCGGCTGTGCCGGCCCTCCGAGAGCGGATAGACTGCGTCAAGCTGCGCATTCTCGAGCAGAAAGAGCGGCTGCGGGTTTCCTCTGCCGAACGGCTCCAGCGCAGACAGCGCCTCCACCGCGGCGGTGGAGAGGGTATCCAGCCGGATCGGCAGATCCGCCTGCAGCGGCGGAATCTCCATTACGGGATATCTGCGGGCGGCATAGTCATTGATCGCCGCCGCAAACGCCTCCAGCTGATCGCAGCGGATCGACATGCCGGCCGCCGCGTCATGTCCGCCAAACCGGATCAGCAGATCGCTGCAGGCGGAAATCGCCTCGTAGAGGGAAAAGCCCGGCACACTCCGACCCGAGCCCTTTGCCTCCTCCGCGTCGATCGAAAAGACGATTGCCGGGCGGCCGTACCGCTCCACCAACCGGCTGGCGACGATGCCGATGACCCCCTGATGATATCCCTCGCCCCAGACCACCAGCACCCGTCGGCTGGCGAGCTGCGGGTCCATATCCAGCCGGGCGGCAATCTGTTCGACGATCTCCCGCTCGGTGTGCTGCCGCTCCTGATTGTATTTTTCGAGTTCACCGGCGAGCTCGGCCGCCTCCTCCTCGTCATCCGACAGCAGCAGCCGCAGCGCGATCGTCGCGTCATCCATCCGGCCCGCGGCATTCATCCGGGGCGCAAGACCAAAACTGACATTCTCGGCGGTCAGCTGCCGATCTGCAAGGCCCGCCGCCTCAATCAGGGCCTGCAGCCCGGGGCGCGGCGACTCCTGTAGCAGCTCAAGCCCCCGCCTGACAATCGCCCGGTTTTCTCCGGTCAGATTCATGATGTCGGCGATGGTGCCCACCGCCACGAGGTCTCCGTACCAGTCCAGCAGCTCCTCCGGCTGTGCCTCCTCCACCGCGCAGGCGACCTTGAAGGCGACCCCGACCCCGGCCAGACTTTTGCAGGGGCTCTCATCCTGCGGGATCTGCGGATCCACCACCGCAGCGGCCTCGGGCAGCGTCTGGGGCGGAATATGATGGTCGGTGACCACTACATCCACCCCCAGCGACTTGGCATAGGCGATCTCCTTTGCCGCCGAGACGCCGTTGTCCACCGTGATGATCAGGGTGATGCCCTTGGAGGCGATCAGATCCACCGCAGAGCAGCACAGACCGTACCCCTCATCCGCCCGGTTGGGCAGCTTGTAATAGACCTCCGCTCCGATGCTCTCGAGGTAGCTGTACATCAGCGCGGTGGCACAGACGCCGTCCACATCATAATCCCCGAAGACAGCGATCCGCTCGCCGCTTTCCACCGCCCGGCGGATTCGGTCTGCCGCCTCCCGGATGCCGTACAACAAGCCGGGGGAAGAGAGCCCCTCTCCCCCCGAAATAAATTCCTGTGCCTTCTGCGGCGTATCCATTCCACGGGAGGCCAGAACGCCGCAAACCAGTTCGGGCAGCCCCAGCGCCGAGGACAGCGCCTTGATCTGTTCAGTTTTCGGTTGGCCGCAAAGCCAGGGATGATATACCATATCCGTTGTTCTCCCTTTTTCTTCTTTCTCTTCTCCTCACCGGTACCGGCGGCTCTCCAGAATACTGCGTGCGACGCGCAGTCCGTCCACCGCCGCGCTGACAATGCCGCCCGCATAACCGGCTCCCTCACCGCAGGGATACAGCCCCGCCAGCTCCCCGCTCTGGCAATCCGCCCCGCGGGGGATTCTGACCGGGCTGCTGGTGCGGGTCTCTGGGCCGGTGAGCAGGGTGTCCGGCGCGCAGTATCCCGGCAGTTTTCTGCCGAATGCCCGCAGTCCCTCCTGCAGTGCGCGGGTGATCTTCTCGGGAAAAATGGCGGAAAACTCCGCCGGCACAATTCCGCAGGGGTAGGTCGGCTGAACCCTGCCGATCCGAAGTCCCGCACGTCCCGCAAGAAAGCTCTCGAGATCCTGTGCCGGTGCGGCGTAGCTGCCGGTCAGATCGAAGGCCGCCCGCTCCAACCGGCGCTGAAAGGCAACCGCCTGCATCGGATCTTTTCCGAACTCCTCCGGTTTGACCTCAGCGACCACCGCTGCATTGGCGTTTGCGCCGTCTCTGGCATGATAGCTCATTCCATTGGTGCAGACCCCGCCGCGCTCGCTCGCCGCTGCGACCACCCGGCCGCCCGGACACATACAAAAGGTGTAGACGCCCCGGCCGCCCGGGTGGGAGGCGAGCTGATACTCACCCGGCGGCAGTGCCGGGTGCCCCGCCGCCTCATGGTAGAGCGCACGGTCGATCTCACTTTGAAGATGTTCGGCCCGAAAGCCGACCGAAAACGGTTTTGCCTGCAACGTCAGGCCGGCATCCCGCAGCATTGCGAAGGTGTCCCGCGCCGAATGGCCGATCGCGAGTACCAGCGTGTCGGCTGCAACCGGTCCGGCGCTGGTCTCCACCCCGACCAGCCGGCCCTCCCGCTGAACCAATCCGGTCAGACAGGTCTCAAATCGCACCTCGCCGCCCAGCCGTTCGATCTCCTGTCGCAGCGAGAGGATGACCCCGCGCAGCCGGTCGGTGCCGATGTGGGGTTTTGCCTGCCATGCGATCTCCTCCGGCGCGCCGTGCTCGAGCAGGGTGCGCCGCACATAGTCGCAGAGCGGATCGCCGATCCGGGTGGTTAGTTTGCCGTCCGAGAAGGTGCCCGCGCCCCCCTCGCCGAACTGGATATTCGCGTTCTCATCCAGCGTGCCGCCGGCAAAAAAGGCATCCACCGCAGCGGCCCGTTTTTCGAGAGAGGGGCCCCGCTCGAGTACCAGCGGCCTTGCGCCATGCCGCGCGAGCAGCAGCGCCGCAAAGAGACCCGCCGGCCCGAGGCCGCAGACAACCGGCCGTCCGGATGCCGGCAGGCTGCCGGGCCGGATCTCAAGGGTCGCCTCCCGGCGGATCACCCCGCCGCGGGCGACATAATCCTCCTCCCGCAGCCCCTCTGCCAGCACAATGCCGACTCCGTAAACCAGGCGGGGATGCTGATGGCGGGCGTCAACCGAGAGCCGGGTGATTCCCCAGTCCGCCACCTGATCTTTTTTCAGTCCCGCCTTTTTGCAGGCCGCGGCAAACGCGTCTGCGCGGGTAGAAGAAAGGGGCAGCGTCAGCCCCGAAAACTGCAGCATGGCGCCGCCTCCTCCTCTGTAATTTATTCAGCTCGCGAGTTTTGTCTCCACCAGTGCGGTATAACTTCCGGTGGCGAAAACCGTTGTGCTGCCGGGGATCCGAATGGTCACCGGCACCGTCTGCTGCCCCTCGCTCAGGGACAGATCTCCTGCATCGATCTCAGCGATCACACTGCTGGATCGCAGCGCCGCCACATCGTTCGACAGGCCGATGATGGTCACATCGTAGATCCGGCTGGTCAGCACCTGCACCTCGCGGTTGGCCGCCTGATTGACCACCCGAATGTCGCTGACCGTCACCGTCTTCTGCGAAAATGCACTGGTGTCAAAGCTGACGGTGGCCTCATTCATATTGTCGAGATTCTGGTATCCTGCATCCAGTGTGATGGGGAAACTCTTGACAAAATTCAGGGTGAATTCCCGCTGCAGATCGATATAGCCCAGCTGCAGCTCGGTCTTATTCTGGATCGAATCTGCCGGTCCGGCCAGATTGATCGATTCGTATTCAAAGGTGGGCTTGAGCAGGCTCAGATCAAATCCATCCGGGATATTGGTGTACCCCACCGTGAGCGGCAGCGTCTTCTTCTGCAGGATCGGGATGGTGACCTCCACCGTCTGAGCATCCACCGAGATCAGCTTGCTGGTGATCGGATTGTCGTTCTTGTCATAGATGATCAGCTCACCCGTCGCGATCCGGGTGCTGGTCAGCTCCTCCTCTATCCCGACCTTTGCGACCACCCGTCCGACCGACTGGATCTCCTCCTCCGGTCCGGTCAGGGTGACCTCGCCCGGCGTGGCATAGGCACCTGTCAGGATATAACCATCCGCCGGCTTGACCCCACTGGTGTCCGTCTCAACCACAAACTTCTTCTGGGTAAGCGTTGCAAACCGCACCGTGATGGTGGAGGGAATGATCTCCCGGATCTCATAAGAGGCATTCGGGTCGTTTTTGACCGCAACCAAGGTCAGCTCATACTGTCCCGCCTCGGTGACATTGCTCAGCCGGGGGTAAACGGTGATGTCGTCCGCCTCAAGACCGCCGACAACGGCGCGCTCTCCCTCGACCCGAACCGAGACACGGGGTGTCTCCTCTTCGCTCACAACATCCAACCCCATCGACTGCAGGGTCTGGGCATTATAATCGAGATCGACCGGAATCCCGGTGACCTTGTCCTGGGTGTTGGGCTCGATGACCAGCGAAACCACCAGCCAGCCGAACACTGCAATCAAGATAGAGATAATGACGGTGAACTGGCTGTTGTCGAACAGCCGGCCGAAATCGAGACGGCGCTTGCCCGTTTTAGTCTTTTTTGTCTTCTTCATTCCCGGCCGCCTCCTTTTTTGTTTTGACGTGCAGGAATCTGCGCAGTCTGCCGGTCTCCTCCTCCGCGGGAGGTTCCGGCACAAGCTCCATCTGGAGCAGGTTGTGCAGGTTCTGCCGATCCAGACGGCGGATCAGCACGCCGTTCTTTGCCATCGAAATGATACCGGTCTCCTCCGATACCACGACACAGAGGGCATCCGAATTTTCGCTCATGCCGAGCGCCGCACGGTGCCGGGTCCCCATATCCTTGCTGATGTCCTGGTTTGCGGACAGCGGCAGCACACAGCCTGCCGCCTTGATTCTTGCGTCCCGCACCACCACTGCGCCGTCATGCAGCGGAGTTCCCTCATAAAAGATGGTGCCGATCGCCTCGACATTGATATCCGCATTGAGCACCGTCCCGGTCTTGATGATTTCGCTCAGATTGGAGCGCCGCTCAAAGACGATCAGCGCGCCGGTGCGGGAGGCACTCAGCTGCTCCGCTGCATCACAGACCGTTGCGATCGCCGCCTTCCAGCGATCTCGCTCTTGCTCATCCGGGGTCTTGGTGCGAAAGATCGAAATTGCAAAGACATTGGTGCCCCCGACTCGTTCCAGTGCACGGCGGATCTCCGGCTGGAAGACAACCACCAGTGCCAAAACGCCGAACTGAAGGATCTTTTCCAGAACGTAGTTGAGGGTTCTCATCTGCCAGAGTCCCGAGATAAAGGAGGCCGCGAACAGAATGAGGATCCCCTTAACCAGCTGCGCGGCACGGGTCTGACGGACCAGTGTAATCAACTCATAGGTGAGAAACGCAACCACCGCGATATCGATCATATCCGCCAGCTTGAAGTCCCGCATGACGTTGATCACCCGCTGCATCTGCTCCAGAAAACCGGCACTCAGCCAGCTGCCGAATGCGCCCAGCGACTCTGTCAGGCTCATAGATTGGCCTCCATTCCGGATTGGAGAAACGCGCTTCCCCGTTCCATTTTACTCGATCTTTTTTAGTATACCACAAAGGCGATTTTTTCTCAATGAAAAAGCTGTGTAAGTCGTTGTATTCAGCCGTTTTTGTGCGCGATCAGGCAGACCGCATGGGCAGCGATGCCCTCTCCTGTTCCGGTAAATCCCAATCCCTCTTCGGTGGTCGCTTTGACCGAGACCTGACCAGCCTCGATCCCGAGGGCCTGTGCGATTTTTTCCCGCATCTTTGGAATATAAGGGGCAAGTTTCGGCGCTTGACAGAGGATCGTCGCATCCAGATTCACCGGCCGCCACCCCTCTGCCACGAGAAGTTCCCGCACCCGGCCCAGCAGCGCAATGCTGTCCGCTCCGGCATAGGCGGGATCAGTATCGGGAAAGTGTTTGCCGATATCCCCCAGCGCCGCGGCGCCGAGCAGTGCATCCATCACTGCGTGGGTCAGCACATCGGCGTCCGAGTGGCCGAGCAGCCCCCGTTCATAAGGAACCGTCACCCCGCCGAGAATCAGTTTCCGGTCCTTGACCAGCCGGTGCACATCGTATCCGTGGCCGATCCGCATCCCGCATTCCTCCTTTGCATAGGGCGCGAGGTCTTCCCTCGTCGTGATCTTGAGGTTGGTGTATTCCCCCTCCACCAGCCGAACCTTTCCGCCGGCGGCCTCGAATACGCCGCAGTCATCGGTTGCAAAATTGTCGTCACACTGCGCCAGCGCAGCCGCATACCGCTCTGTCCGGAAAATCTGAGGCGTCTGAACCGCCCGCAGCGTGTCCCGCAGCGGGGTGGTTTGGACAACCCCCTCCGGGTCCACCACCTTGATCGTATCCTTTACCGGAACTGCCGGTGCCGCCGCGTCAAACCCGACCGCCGCCTCCAGCGTGCGGGTGATCACCTGCTCACTGACAAAGGGACGCGCACCGTCCTGAATCGCGACAAATTCACCGCTGACCGACGCCATACCTGCCCGCACCGAGGCGGTGCGGGTGGCACCGCCCCGCACAACCGCGCTGACCTTGCGATACGACGCCGCCATCTTTCGCACCCTGTCGATGTTCTCCCCCGCGACCAGTACGATTTCATCCATCATTGGATGCCGCTCAAACGCCTCGACGGTGTGCGCCAGTACCGGTTTTCCCAAAAGTGGATAAAACAGCTTGTCAAACCCCATTCTGCGGGATGCTCCTGCCGCGACGATAAGCGCCGTCACCCTCTTACCATGGATCATCACAGAGCCTTCTTTCATCCATCAATTTTTCTATACAAAATAATACCATGATCACACCTTTGCGTCAAAAGCGCAAAACTGAAAATTTGCGGCAAAGCCTGCACTTTCATCTCAACAAAAACAGGGCGGCAGGATGTTTTCTCCTGCCGCCCTATTTGTCTG
>DXIA01000084.1 GCA_019113125.1 Candidatus Pygmaiobacter gallistercoris
TCCGGGTTGATCGCGACGGCGGTATCGCCGAGCATCGTCTCGGGGCGGGTGGTCGCAAGTTCCAGTTTCTCTCCCGTCTCCTTGACGGTGTAGAGCAGGTGCCAGAAGTTGCCCTCCTTCTCCTCATACTCCACCTCGGCGTCCGAGATCGAGGTCTGGCAGCAGGGGCACCAGTTGACCAGCCGATTGCCCCGGTAGATCAGGCCCTTGTCATGCAGCCGGCAGAAGACCTCAAGCACCGCGTCGGAGCAGTGCTCGTCCATCGTGAAGGCGAGCCGGTCCCAGTCACAGGAGGAGCCGAGCTTTTTGAGCTGCTCGATAATCCGGTTGCCGTATTTTTCCTTCCACTTCCAGGCCCGCTCGAGGAACCCGTCCCGACCGACGTCCTCCTTGGTCAGCCCCTCTTCCCGCATCGCGGCGACGATCTTCGCCTCGGTCGCAATCGAGGCGTGGTCGGTGCCGGGCAGCCAGAGCGCCGAATAGCCCTGCATCCGCTTGGTGCGGATCAGGATGTCCTGCAGCGTCTCGTCCATCGCGTGGCCCATGTGCAGCTGACCAGTGATGTTCGGTGGCGGAATCACAATCGTATAGGGTTTCTTGTCGGGATCCCGCTTGGCGTGGAAGTACTTGTGCTCCAGCCAGAACTGATAGGTGCTGTCTTCCACCTTGGAGGGATCATACTGTTTGTCCAGTTCTCTTCTCATCCGTTTCATCCTCTCTGTCGTCCGGGTTTCTCTGCCTGCCGATGAAAACAAAACGTCCCATACGGCAGACGCCGTATGGGACGGAAAATTCCGCGGTACCACCCATCTTGCCGCACCAAACAGGTGCGACCGCTCAACAGCTCCTTAACGCGGAAAACGGGCCAGGCTACCGTGCGGCAGCCGCCACACCTTCACCCGCCTGCTCCGGAGCGACCGCAGCGGTTGGCTCCACCTGCTCGCACCCACCGCAGGCTCTCTTTTGGAAACCGGGCCGCCGCCCTCTCCTTCACTGCATTTGTTTTGATTTTATCCGCTTTGGGCCGGATTGTCAAGGCTCAGATCACGAACAATCCGTCCCGGAAGATCTCGACCTCGCTGCCCTCTGCAGTGCGGGCAACACAGTGCATGTCACTGCTGCCGAACATGAAGTCGACATGGAGCATCGAGGTGTTCAACCCCCGGGCTACCAGCGCCTGCGTGCTGCGGTCCCCACCGGGAACCACATCGACATAGCCGGCACCGAGTGCGAGGTGGCAGGAGGCGTTCTCATCGAACAGGGTGTCGTAAAAGAGCACCCCGAGCTGGTTGATCGGGGAGTCATAGGGCACCAGCGCGACCTCGCCGAGCCGGCGGGTTCCCTCGTCGGTCTCGAGGATCCCTGCCAGCAGATCCGCGCCCTTGCCGCACTTCCAGTCCACCACAACGCCGTCCTGGAAGGTCAGGCAGAAGTCGTCGACGATGCTGCCGCCGTAGACCAGCGGCAGGGTGTTGTAGACCACCCCGTTGACCTTGTCCTTGTGGGGGGTGGAGAGGATCTCCTCGGTCGGAATATTCGGTGCAAAAACGATGCCGTCCGGCTCCGGGCAATGGCAGATGCCGCCGGCAAAAACCGCGCCGTCACAGAGTTCCAGCGTCAAATCGGTGCCCTTTGCATTCTGAAAATGCAGGCTGCGGATGCCCAGCGCATTCATCTTTTTGACATTGCGCTGCATCTCCTCGACATGGGCGTCCCAGCCCGCCTCGGCGCTCTCCTCCCCCACATAGCAGCAGCGGTAGACCGCCTGCCAGAGCGCCTCGAGTGCCGCGTCGGGCTCGAGCTCCGGAAAGACCTTCTTCGCCCAGCGGGGATTGGGCACCGGGACACCGCTCCAGGACAGATCGTTGGACATCTTCTTGAGCCGCAGCGCCGCCAGCGGTGCGCTGGTCGCCTTCTTCCAGAGGGACATCTTGGCCGGGTCGACCCCGGTCATCCCATCCGGGTCCTGCGAGTCCAGCCGCAGGAAACAGGCATTCTTCTCCCCGTAGATCGTCTGGCTCTCGACCTGCCAGCGGGGCACATCGGTGAGGGTCTCCTCCGACGCATACCGCAGCCGAATGCGCTCGGCATCCGGATCGGCATAGTGGATGACGACATCCTGTGCCCCCAGCCGATAGGCCTGTTCCGAAATCAGATGGACAAACTCGCTGGTCCAGATCGGCGCGTCGACCACTAGGATCTGGCCCTTCTGCAGATTCACCCCGCGGGTGAGCACCAGCCGGGCATAGTTCTCACGGATTCCAGACATCCCGATTCCTCCTTGTTTATCGATGATAGGGACAGGCCACCCAATGGCCCGCCGAGATCTCCTTCAGTTCCATGTTGCCCTCGCGGCAGCCCTCGCAGGCGTATTTGCAGCGGGGCGCAAACCGGCAGCCGGGCGCAGGATCCACCGGGGAGGTGACCTCCCCCTGCAGCGTCTCCCACCGTTTGCCGCGGCGGGTGATGTCAATCACCGGAATCGCGGCAAGCAGTGCCTGGGTATAGGGATGAACCGGGTGGGAAAACAGCTCTTCGGTCTCGGCATACTCGACGCACTGGCCGAGATACATGACCGCAATATGGCTCGAGATGTGTTTGACTACGCTCAGATCATGGGTGATGAACATATAGGACAGTCCCTGCTGGTCCTGCAGATCCATCAGCAGGTTGAGGATCTGCGCCTGGATCGAGACATCCAGCGCCGAGACCGGCTCATCACAGACGATGAACTTGGGATCGGTCGCCAGTGCGCGGGCCACCCCGATCCGCTGGCGGCGGCCGCCGTCCAGCTCATGCGGGTAGCTGTTCATCAGCCGCGGGGCGAGGCCGACCGTCTCCATCAGCTCACCCACCCGATTGTACATCTCTTTTTTATTTTTATACTTTTTGTTGACGATCAGCGGCTCTGCGATGATCTCCGCGACCGACAGCCGTGGATTCAGCGAGGCATACGGGTCCTGAAAGATCATCTGCAGTTCCTGGCGAACCGCGAGCATCTGCTTGCGGTTGAATTTGGTGATGTCCTGCCCGTTGTAGAGCACCTCGCCGCTGGTCGGCTCGAGCAGCCGCAGCACCGTCCGCCCGAGGGTGGATTTGCCGCAGCCGGACTCCCCCACCACGCCGAGGGTCTGTCCCGCCTCAATCGTCAGGTTGACATCATCCACCGCGTGCAGCTGGCCGGCCGGGGTGGAAAAATATTTTTTGAGATGTTTGATCTCCAGCATCGGGGTCGCCATCACTGCACCTCCTCATCCATCAGATGGCAGCGGATCATGTGTTCCCCGTCAAAATGCATGGCGGGGGCCTCCTTTTTGCACCGCTCGGTGCAGTGCGGGCAGCGGGGATGGAACTTGCAGCCGTCGGGCAGCGCCATCGGATCCGGCATCAGGCCGTTGATCGGAGAGAGCCGCTTGGCGGTTGAGTTCAGGTCGGGCAGCGAACCGAACAGACCGTCGGTATAGGGGTGATGCCGGTTGCCCAGGAAGATGTCCTCGGCGCGACCGTATTCCACCACCTCGCCGGCATACATGACCGCGACCTTGTCGCAGGTCTGGCTGACCACCCCAAGATCGTGGGTGATCAGCAGCATCGAGGTGTCCAGCTTGGTCTTGAGATCGGCCATCATCTGAAGCACCTGGGCCTGAATCGTCACATCCAGTGCGGTGGTCGGCTCGTCGGCGATCAGCAGTTTCGGCTCAAGCGCCAGCGCGATGGCGATGACCACCCGCTGTTTCATCCCGCCCGAAAACTGGTGCGGGTACTCCCGCTTGCGCTCGGCGGGGATACCGACCATCTCGAGCATCTCGTCGACCTTCTTCTGCCGCTCCTCCTTGGACATGTCCGGCCGGTGCAGCTTGAGCGCCTCGAGAATCTGGTCTCCCACCCGGATGACCGGGTTGAGGCTGGTCATCGGGTCCTGAAAGATCATCGAGATGCTCTCGCCCCGGATCAACCGCATCTGCGCCTCGGTCTTGTCGAGCAGGTTTTCCCCCTCAAAGAGGATCTCGCCGCTCTTGATCTCGCCGATCTTTTTGGGCAGCAGCCGCATGATCGAGAGCGCCGTCGTCGTCTTGCCCGCGCCGGTCTCGCCGACCAGGCCGAGGGTCTCGCCCTTGTCCAGGCTTAAAGACACCCCGTTGATCGCATGTACATCCGCCTCGTCGGTGTGGTACTTCACCACGAGGTCCTTAATTTCCAGCAGTTTTTCGCTCATGGGTGCCTCCTTAGTTCTTCAGTCGGGGATCCAGTGCATCCCGCAGCCCGTCGCCCAGCAGATTGAGGGACATGACCGACAGCGCAATGGCGATGCCCGGGAAGATGATGAGATACGGACTCGAGCGGATAACTTCACGGCCCTCATAGAGCATGGTGCCCCATTCCGGCGCCGGCGGCTCGATGCCGAGACCCATAAAGCTCAGCGAGGAGATGACCAGGATCGCGGCGCCCATCGTCAGGGTCGCCTCGACGATGATCGGGCCGATCGCGTTCGGGATGATGTGCCGCAGGATGATCCGGGCGTTGCTGGTGCCGCAGGCGCGGGCCGCCTCGACGAATTCCTGCCCCTTGATCGAGAGGATGGTCGAGCGGATAACCCGGGCAAACACCGGAATGTAGGCAATTGCCAGCGCAATCAGCAGATTGATCATGCTCTGGCCGAGCGCCGCCACGATCGAGATCGACATCAGCATCGGCGGAATTGCGAGCAGAATGTCCATCAGCCGCATCAGGATGTCATCCACCCGGCCGCCGTAGTAACCGGCCACCGCACCGATGAAGGCGCCGATGGCCACCGCGATCGACATCGAGATGATGCTCAGCGAGAGGGAGAGCCGCCCGCCGTGGATGATCCGGGCAAAGACATCCCGCCCGAACTGATCGGTGCCGCACAGGTGCTGCAGACTCGGGGTGAGCAGTCGCTGGGACGTATCCAGTCCGACCACCACCGTATCATAATCCGCAATGAAATCCGCAAAGACTGCAAGGCCGATCATGATGCAGAGGATGACGAGGCCGAGCATTGCGAGCTTGTTCTTTTTCAGTCGGTGCCAGATGGCGGACAGCTGGCTGCGCTTTTTGTAGACATGTTCCGTTTTCTGTTCTGTTTTCATCCTCTCACCCCTTTGCATACTGTGACTTGACCCGCGGG
>DXIA01000085.1 GCA_019113125.1 Candidatus Pygmaiobacter gallistercoris
TTTCCCCTCCAAAAAATCACCCCCGCAATCAACTGTCTGGAGATCTGTTGGGCCATCCTATGAGAGAGGCTGTTTTTTTGTGCGCTCCCCTTGTCATTCCGATGGGAAACGTCTATACTTTATTCAGATGAAGAGATGCAGAAATGATTCTGCGCCAAACGGAAGGAGACTGATCTTATGGAATACCGCAACCACGCCGGCAATATGGTCAGCGCGCTGGGATTTGGCTGCATGCGCTTTCCGACCAATCCGGACGGCAGCATCAACGAGCCGGAGACCAGGCGGATGCTGGACCGCGCTTGGGAGCGCGGCGTTACCTATTACGACACCGCCTATCCCTACCACAATGGGGAGAGCGAACGGGTGGTTGGACGCTGGCTGGCGGGCAAACCGCGCGACAAGGTCTATCTCGCCACCAAGCTGCCGGTCTTTTTGATTGAAAAGCCGGAGGATACGATGCGGCTGTTCAACGAGCAGCTCGAAAAGCTGGGGGTCAGCTATTTTGATTACTATCTGCTGCATGCGCTGAGTGCCGAGCGGTGGGACAAGCTGCTCAAAAACGGTGTGCTGGAGACGGTCAAAAAGCTGAAGGCGGAAGGTAAGATCCGCAAGCTCGGTTTCTCGTTCCACGACGAATTTTCCGCCTTTGAGCGGATTGTCACCGCCAACGACTGGGACTTCTGCCAGCTGCAGCTCAACTACATGGACGTGCATGACGAGGCCGGCCTGCGGGGCTGTGAGCTCGCGGTCTCCCGCGGGATGTCGGTCGTTGTGATGGAGCCGGTCAAGGGCGGCAGTCTCGCCAACCCGCCCAAGGAGATTCTGGAACGGTTCCATGCGCTGCAGCCCGACTGGAGCGCCCCCTCCTGGGCGCTGCGCTGGGTCAGTGAGCTGCCCGGCGTCGCGGTGGTGCTCTCCGGCATGAGTGCGATGGAGCAGGTAGAGGACAACCTCAACACCTTCGACTCTCTCCGGCCGCTGACCGCCGAGGAGAAGGACGCAGTCGCCGAGGCCTCCCGCATCTACCGCACCCGCACTGCAGTCCCCTGCACCGGCTGCCGCTACTGCATGCCCTGCCCGATGGGGGTGGACATTCCCGGTATCTTCCGCATCCGCAACAATGCGGCGATCTACGGCACCGTCGACGCGGCCAAAGCCGCTTACGGCCGGATGGAGGAAAAGAGTCGCCAGACCTCCTGCGTCCGCTGCCGAAAGTGTGTTTCGATGTGCCCCCAGCACATCGAGATCCCGGAAAAGCTGGCCGAGGCGCATCAGTACCTGACAGCGGAATAAAAAAAGCCGGCTTTAGGCCGGCTTTTTTTTGCAGGGTGTTTTCTTATCCCAAAAAAAATACTATAATATACACACCTGCCTTACTTGCATCAGCGGCGGGCATAAAACATAAAACTCCTATCAGGAGACGGGTTACAAACGACAAGCCAAGCGAAAGCGGGGAGAAAATTTTGGAACAGTTGGACGCGGTTTTCATGAAGAAGATCAACCGGCTGCACTTCGTCGGCATCGGCGGCAGCGGTATGTTCCCGATCGTGCAGATTCTGCACGCTGCCGGTTATACCATCACCGGCAGCGATGTGAACGAGGGGGATATCATCAACTATGAGCGGGCGCTGGGCATCGATGTGAAGATTCCCCACGCCGCAGAGAATGTAGACGGTGCCGAGCTGCTGGTCTACACTGCGGCGATCCTGCCAGGCAACCCTGAGATCGCCCGGGCAAAAGAGCTCGGCATCCCCTGTGTCGAGCGCAGCGTGATGCTGGGCTATGTCCAGCGGATGTATCCCCATTCAATCTGCGTGTCCGGCACCCACGGCAAAACCACCACCACCGGCATGATCACCCAGATTCTTGAGATGGCGGGCAAGGATCCCGCCGCCGTCATCGGTGGAAAGCTGCCGCTGATCCATGGTTACGGCAAGTCCGGTACCGGCGAAAATATCGTGGTGGAGAGCTGCGAGTTTTCGAATACCTTTCTCCACCTCGCCCCCTACACCAGCATTGTGCTGAACATCGATGCCGACCACCTTGACTTCTTCAAGACGATGGAGAACCTCAAGGCGGCTTTTCGCCGCTTTGCCGAGCTGACCGAAAAACGGGTCATCGCAAATGGGGACGACGCCAACACAATGGAGGCACTCGCCGGGCTCGACAAGGAAATGGTCACCTTCGGCGAGGGGGAGAGCTGTGATTACACCGCCCGCAATATCCGGATGACCCGGCCCGCCTTTTACAGCTACGAAGTCTGGCAGGGCAGCGAGAAAAAAGCGGAGATCGCCCTCTCGGTACCCGGCCGGCACAATGTGATGAACTCGCTGGCCGCCTTCATCGCCGCGACCCTTGCCGGCTGCACCGCCGAGGAGGCTGTGCGCGGCATTGCCGCCTTTACCGGTACCGGCCGGCGGTTTGAGATTCTCGGCCACACCGCCACCGGTGCGGTGGTGGCGGACGACTACGCCCACCATCCCACCGAGCTGCGCGCCACCCTCACGGCGGCAAAGCAGATGGGATTTCATCGGGTGATCGCGGTCTTCCAGCCCTTTACCTACTCCCGCACCAAGCTGCTGCTGCGGGAGTTTGCCGAGGTGCTTAAGATCGCCGACCAGGTGGTGATGACCGAGATCATGGGCAGCCGGGAGACCAACGACAACTTCAACATCTACACCGCCGACCTCGCGGCACTGATCCCGGGCAGCGTCTGGTATCCCGGATTTGACGGGGTGGTCGACTATGTCGCGAAAAACGCGAAGGAGGGGGATCTCGTCATCACCCTCGGTTGCGGCGATATCTACAAGGCCGCAAAGCGGATGATCGCCGATAAGAAATTTTGAAAAAATGCGGCAGCATTGAGCCATGCCACCACATTCAGTGCAGAAGGAATTTTTTC
>DXIA01000086.1 GCA_019113125.1 Candidatus Pygmaiobacter gallistercoris
GTCGTACAGCAGCACCTCGTTGTTCTCATCGGTGCCGATCTTTGTCTTCGCGGGAACAATCACATACTCTGCATTTTCGAAGATGGGATCGATCTGCTTGAATTCCACCACATTTCCGTACTTGATATAGACCCCACGGCGCTGGGTGCCTTCCTCGTCGGTGACAATGTGGACGGCAGACTGCGGAATACAGACCCCCTCGTACCGGGCAAAGGAGATCTGGGCGGTTTCAACCCGCAGATTGACCGTTTCTGCATTGATGTAGTCACACAGCAGGACGACCTTTGCCTTTCCGCCCTCGGGATCCCTCGTGACCGAAACCACCGTGGCGGGAATCTCGGTCAGGCCGGTGTAATCGAAGTCGACCTCGACCTCCACCTCACCGTTCTCGTTGACAAAGCGGTCCGCATCCGCATCATCGACCAGGCAGTAGAAATACCACTCATAGTCACTGATCAGCTTGCCCGCCGACTGGACCGGTTCGGCCTCGGTGGAATCAACCAGCTGGCTGAGCGCGGCGGCATCCAGTGCGTCCAACGCCTGCGGGGTGATCGTCTGCTCCAGTCCGTCGGTGTGGGAGGAGTAGTATCCGCCGGGCGAAGGGGCATATAGGTACTCCACCGTACCGGCCGCGGCCGCGGCGGCATCCCGCTCGGCGGTCAGCGCGGCGATCTGGGCGGAATAATCCTGGGTGGTGTCGCCGGTCGCATCCTGCATCCGGTTTGCCGAAAGGGTCAGCGCGTTGCGCACCTCATCGAGGTTGTCGTACCGACCGGTATCCAGCAGCTCGATCAGCCCGAGCAGATTCTGCTGCTGGTTCTTGAGCAGCTGTTCGATATCCGCGCTGCCCGAGAGCTCCTGGGTCTGCGACTCCTCAAGTGTCTTGATCTCCTCGTCCAGCTCATTTTTCTTTTTCCAGCTCTCGGCCTGCGCCTGCCCGGTGAAGATCTCCCCCACCGCGGCGCCCGGAGCGACCCGGCTGCCATCCTCGAGCAGATAGGTCAGTACTCCGCTGCCGGTATACTCCAGCGTCTGCTCCTGCCGCGCCACAATCCCCTTGGCCGGCACCGCGTCCGCGAGGGTGGAGCTGACCGCCGTCTCGGTCTCATACCCCCGCATCAGCACCGGCACCAGCTGGGCCGCAATGTAGATCGCGAGAAGGAGCAGTACCACAAAGATTCCGCCCCAATGACGTCTGCTGCGCTCACGCATTGTCGGTATCCGTCTCCTGTACCAGATTGATGTTCTTCGCCGGGGTGATGGTGGAGACCGCGTGTTTGTACACCATGCTCTGCTTGCCCTCACAGTCGAGCACAATGACAAAGTTGTCAAATCCGTGCACCGTGCCCCGCATCTGGTACCCGCTGAGCAGATAGACGGTCACCGGCACCCGCTCCTTGCGCAGTGCGTTGAGAAAGGTGTCCTGCAGATTCAGATTCTTCATGTTTATCATCCTTTCCGCCGCGTTGGCGGCACGGGCTGTGCCCGGAATTTACTCTTTTAAAAAACGCTCCACCAGCGCGTCGGCATCCGGTGCCGCGGCGTCCAGCCAGTGGACCCCCTCCATCCGCCGAAACCAGGTCAGCTGCCGCTTGGCATAGTTCCGGGTCGCCTGCTTGAGCTTGTCCACACAGGCCGCAAGGGAGGCTGCCCCCTCAAAATAAGGGAAGAATTCCTTGTATCCAATCGCCTGCGCCGCCGTTTGCCAGCTGTCCCGGTGCAGATAGACCTGCCGCGCTTCGTCGAGCACCCCCAGCTCCAGCATCCGGTTGATCCGCAGCCCGATCCGGCGGTAGAGCTCCTGCCGGTCGGGACAGTTCAGCCCGAGCAGCAGCGGGTTGTAGGGCGGCTGCTCCGCCCGCGACTGCGCCCGCTGACTCGAGATGGTGCGGCCGGTCTTCTCGTAGAGCTCGAGCGCCCGCAGCACCCGCTTGCGGTTGTGGGGGTGGATCGCCGCGGCCGCCTCGGGGTCGAGCGCTGCGAGCCGCCGGTGCATCTCCTCTTCTCCGAGCTCCTCCGCCTGCTCTGCCAGCTGGGCGCGGACCGCGTCGTCCGCCGGCTCGTCGAGAAAGCGGATCCCCTCAAGGAGGGAGGAGATGTAAAGCCCGGTACCGCCGGCGACAATCGGCAGCGCGTTTCGGCCGGCAATCTGTCGGATCGTCTCGCCCGCCAGCTCAACGAACTGGGCCACGCTGAACCGCTGCGCCGGGTCACAGATATCGATGAGGTGGTGCGGTGCAGCGCGCTGTTCCTCTGCTGTCGCCTTCGCAGTGCCGATGTCGAGACCGCGGTAGATCTGCATCGAATCAGCCGAGAGGACCTCCCCGCCGAACCTGCGGGCGAGGTGGATCGCAAGGTCGGTCTTGCCGGTGGCGGTCGGCCCGAGCACCACAATCAGTTTTTGCTTATTCCCTGCGGCCAAACTGCTTTTCCAGCTCCTTCTGTGATAGTCTGATCAGCACCGGCCGCCCGTGCGGGCAGAAGGGGGGGATCTCTCCGTTCAAAATCTGACCCGCCAGCGCGAGCAGGCTCTCGGCCGGGTCCCTGTCCCCCGCCTTGATCGCCGCGCGGCAGGCGATCGAGTGCAGCAGCCAGTCGGTCTTCTCATTCAGGGTGTCCCGGCTGCCGGTGGCGAGCCGGGCGGCGATCTCCTCGATGAGCAGCGAAACATTCTCGGGCGGCAGCTCGGTGGGCACCGAGCGGACCAGCACGCTGAGACCACCGAAGTCCTCGACCTCAAATCCCGCGCCCGAGAGCAGCTCCTGCCCTGCGAGCAGCGCGTTCTTCTCCGCAGCAGACAGATTGACGCTGACCGGCTCGAGCAGCAGCTGTCCGTCCCGCGTCCCATAGCCCGCGCGCAGTTTTTCGTAGAGGATTCGCTCATGGGCGGCGTGCTTGTCGATCAGCACCAGCTCGTCCCCACACTCGGTAATGATATAGGTGGCAAACGCCTCCCCGATATAGTTTACCTCTTTTTTGCCCCGCTGTGGCTCGCTTTGTGTCGATTGCGGGGGCAGCGGCGGCGCATCCTCCTGTTTTGCCGCTGTAAACTCCTCCTCCGGCATCTTCTCGACCTCGAGCGAAACCGCGTTTCGCTTGGTCTGATACTCCACCGAGGAGGTCTGCCGCAGCAATCCGTCAAAGGCGGATGGTGCGGGCCGAATCAGCGGCTGCGGGGTTGCCGGTTCCGGCTGTGAAATTCTGATCTGTACCGGTGTAAAGGTGAAAGTCTTTTCAGTTTGTCTCGGTTTTTCCTGGGGTGCCGGATCCGGCGCAGGCCGGGCAGCCGAGAGATCCAGCTGCTTTTGGGGGGTATCCGTGCCGGTCACCTTGCCCCGGACCGCCCTGTAGACCAGATCAAAGATCTCCCCGGCATTGGCAAACCGCACCTCGGTCTTGGCCGGATGGACATTGACGTCCACCCGATCGGGCGGCATCAAAATATTCAGCACACAGCCGGGGAATTTGCCCTGCATCATCACCCCTTTGTAGGCGGTCTCGAGCGCCGCCATCAGGGTGCGATCCTGCACGCACCGCCCGTTGATGAAGAAGAACTGCATCGACCGGCTCGCCCGACAGGCAATGGGGGCGCTGACATATCCCTCCACACCGAGGGCGCCCTGCTCATAGAAGATCGGCAGCAGATTTTTGGAAAAATCCCGCGCCAGCACGGCATAAATCGCACTCATCAACTCTCCGTCCCCGGGAGTCTGAAACTGCTCCTTTCCCTCCCGAACAAACCGGAACGCGATTTCGGGGTGGGCCAACGCCTGCCGCAGCACCACATCTGCGACGTAGTTGCCCTCGCTCGCATCTTTTTTGAGGAACTTCATCCGGGCCGGAACGTTATAAAAGAGGTCCCGCACCGTGACGGTGGTTCCCACCGGGCGGGCAGCCGCCTCGGCCGAGATCTCCTCCCCTCCCTCCTGCCGGTAGAGACAGGCGTACTCATCCGCCTCGGTCCGGGTCAGCAGTTCCACCCGGGAGACAGCCGAGATGCTGGCCAGCGCCTCCGCGAAAACCGAGGGTCTGGATCGAATTGAGATCCTCCTCGGCGGCGATCTTGCTGGTCGCGTGCCGGATGAAGGCGGTCGAGATATACTCCGCCTCGATGCCGCTGCCGTTGTCGCTGACAACGATGCTCTCCACCCCGCCGCGGGTGATCTCGACGGTGATGGCGGTGCTGCCGGCGTCGATCGCGTTCTCCACCAGCTCCTTCACCACCGAAGAGGGGCGCTCCACCACCTCCCCCGCGGCGATCAGCTCCGCAGTGTGCTTGTCCAGTACATGAATTACCGCCATGGCGGTCACCTGCCTTTTTTGCGGCCCAGAGGCGGACCGCCTTGTTGTTTGCCCCCGCTCAGGGGAGCTGCTGCTTGATCTCGTAGAGAATGTTCAGCGCCTCGAGTGGGGTCAGCGCCTCAACGTCGATCGCCCGCAGCCGGGTCATGACCGCCGGGGGAACCTTTTCCTCCTCAAACCGCTCGTAGTTGGAAAAATCCAGCTGCATGACCGGGTTCGGGGTGGTGGTGCTGCTCTCGAGCACCTTGAGCACCTCCTTTGCCCGCTCGATCACCTCGTCGGGCAGCCCGGCGAGCTTTGCGACCTGGATGCCGTAGCTGTCGTCCGCCGGCCCGCGCAGAATCCGGCGCAGGAAGGTGATCTCATCTCCACGTTTTTTGACCGCGATGTTGTAGTTCTTGACCCCGTCGATCGCGTTCTCGAGGTCGGTCAGCTCATGGTAGTGGGTCGCAAACAGTGTCTTGCAGCCAAGTCCGGCCGACTTCGAGGCCATGTGCTCCACCACCGCGCGGGCGATGCTCATTCCGTCGAAGGTCGAGGTGCCCCGCCCGATCTCGTCCAGCACGACCAGGCTCTTCGGGGTCGCGTTTTTCAGGATCTCGGCCACCTCGGTCATCTCGACCATGAAGGTGGATTTGCCCGCCGCGAGGTCGTCCGACGCGCCGACCCGGGTGAAGATGCTGTCGACAATGCCCACCTGCGCCGCCTTTGCCGGCACGAAACTGCCGATCTGGGCCATCAGGCAGATCAGTGCGTTCTGCCGCATGTAGGTGCTCTTGCCCGCCATATTCGGGCCGGTGATGATCAGCATCCGGTTCTCGTCGCAGTCGAGCTTGGTGTCGTTCGGGACAAAGAGCCCGCTGCTCATCCGCTCCACCACCGGGTGACGTCCCTCGGTGATGATCAGCTCGTCCCCGTCGTCGACCACCGGTCGGGTATAGCCGTTCTTGACCGCCGTCTCGGCGAAACTCGCCAGAACGTCCAGCTTTGCCAGCGATGCCGCGGTGGTCTGTACCCGGGTCAGCTGCTCCGCCACCTGGCCGAGCAGCCCGTCAAAGAGCTCCCGCTCGAGCACCACCAGCCGCTCGCTCGCGCCAAGAATTTTATTCTCGAGCTGTTTGAGCTCATCGGTGATGTACCGCTCGGCATTGGCCAGCGTCTGCTTGCGGACGAAGTTCTCGGGGATCGGGGTGGTCACCGACCGGGAGACCTCAATGTAGTAGCCAAAGACCCGGTTATAGCCGATCTTCAGCTTGGGGATGCCGGTCTCCTGCCGCAGCTTGGTCTCAAGATCGGTCAGATAGCCCTTGCCACCGCTCATGATCTCACGCAGCTCGTCCACCTCGGGATTGTACCCCTTGCGGATGACCTTGCCATCCTTGAGGCTCGCCGGGGCCTCGGGATCCACCGCCGACTCGATCAGCTCCCTTATATCCTGCAGCGGGTCGATGCCCGCCAGAATTCCCCGCAGCGCGGTCGATTCGCAGTCACCGAGCAGCCGGATCAGCTCAGGCAGCTGAGCGCAGGTGGAGGCCATTGAGAGCAGCTCCCGCGGGTTGGCCGAGCCGTAGATCACCCGGGTCATCAGCCGCTCGAGGTCGAACACCCGCGACAGCTGTTCCCGCAGATCGGTCCGCAGCACGTTTTTGCGCTGCAGCTCCTCGGTGCCGTCCAGCCGCTCATTGATCGCGAATTTGTCGAGCAGCGGCTGCTCGATCCAGCTGCGGATCAGCCGTTTTCCCATCGCGGTCTCGGTCTTGTCCAGCACCCAGAGCAGCGTCCCTTTCTTCTCCCGGCCCCGCATCGTCTCGACGAGCTCGAGGTTGGCCCGGGTGATCGGCGAGAGCTGCATATACTGGCTGCCGGAGTAGAGATCCACCGTTTTGAGCCGCTCGATCCCCCTCTTCTGGGTCTGCTCGAGATAAGCCAGCAGCGCTGCGAGGCTGTAAAAGATCACGCTGTCCCGGGCGATCTTGGTCGTGCGCTCATACTCCGGACCAAACTGCTTGACGATCCGCTCGAGCGAGGCGGCAGCGTCATAGTCCTCCTCGCTCAGCAGCTCGACCGAGCAGGTCAGATGATCCTTGATGTAGTCGGTGATGCCCTTGTGTTTCAGGATCTCACTGTTGAAGAGCAGCTCGCTGGGCAGAAAGCGGCACAGCTCCCCGATCACCCCGCTGTCGGGCTCCCCCTCGGTCAGCTGGGTCGCATGGCAGACGCCGGTCGAGATGTCGGCAAAGCAGATGCCGATCTCCCCGCCCCGCAGATAGACCGACCCGATGTAGTTGTTCTTCGCGTCGTCCAGCATGCTGCTCTCGATCACGGTGCCGGGGGTGATGACCCGGACGATGTCCCGCCGGACCAGCCCCTTCGCCTTTGCCGGATCCTCCACCTGTTCACAGATCGCGACCTTGTAACCCTTCGCGATCAGCCGCGCGATATACCCCTCACAGGAGTGATAGGGCACCCCGCACATCGGGGCGCGCTCCTCCTGCCCGCAGTCCCTGCCGGTCAGGGTGAGCTCCAGCTCCTTCGAGGCGATGAGCGCATCGTCATAGAACATCTCATAGAAGTCGCCCAGCCGGAAGAAGAGGATGGTATCCTTGTACTTCTCCTTGATCTCAAAATACTGCCGCATCATCGGCGAAAGTTCTGCCAAACCCTGCACCACCCAAAACGCCCTACCAGGGCGCAAATTTTGAAAATGCGCCGCAGACGACCTCGCGGCCGCCCTGCGGCGCATCAGATCTTGTTTTCAGAAACGGCCGATCAATGGCAGCCGCTGCAGCCCGAGCAATCCCCGCCGCAGGAGGAGGGTTCCTCCACCGTCATCGGGTCGCCGCCGTTGACCGCGGTCACCAGAATCGCGTTGATGTACTGCATCAGGTGATCCATCTCGTTCTTGGCGTCATTGTAGGCTTGCATGCTCTCGTTGTCCATGATCTCGCCGTAGATCTTGCGGATCTTCTCGTTGAGCTCGGTGATCCGGTTTGCGTCCTTCTCCTGCTTGCTGACCTCGTTGTTGAGATCGATCCGGGCAAGATTGAACTCCCCAATCTGCTGCTGCAGCTCCTCATCGGCGTCGTTGAGCCGGCGGGCGTTCTCCAGCACGAGATAGCGCTGATCCTTCTGCAGCTCCAGCGCGAGATTGCGAACCTGATCGATGATATCCATAAAAAGCTCCTTCTTGCCGGCACTCTATCGGCATAATTTTAGTTTTGTTGTGTAGTTATTTTACAAGTTCTGCTGTCAAGTAGATTCCCTTGCTGCCAGTGATGGTCACGGTGGCGAACTGGCCGATCAGCTCCTTTTCACCCGCAAACTCGGCGACAAGGTTGTTGTCCAGCCGTCCCGCCAGCTGTCCCTCTTCCCGGCCCGGTCCCTCGACCAGCACCCGCTGGGTCCTGCCGGTCAGGGCAGCCGCCTCCTCGCGGGAGATCTCCTCCTGCAACTTCAGCAGCCGGCCGAGCCGCTCGGTCTTAACCTGATGCGGGGTCTCGTCCGGCAGCTGCGCTGCGCGGGTACCGCTGCGGGGCGAAAAGATAAAGGTGAACAGCTGCACATACCGAATCTGCCGCACCAGCTCCATCGTCTGCTCGAAATCCTCCTCGGTCTCTCCGGGGAACCCGACGATGATATCGCTGGAGAAGGTCATCTGCGGGATGGTCTGCCGCGCATAGTCGATCAGCCCCTTGTACTGGGCGATGTCGTACTTCCGGTTCATCTGGACCAGAATCCGGTTGGAACCGCTCTGCACCGGCAGATGCAGGTTGTTGCAGATCTTGTCGTGCGAGGCGATGGTGTCGATCAGCTTGCGGCTGGCGTCCTTAGGGTGGCTGGTCATAAACCGGATCCTGAAATCCCCCTCCTGCTCCGCCAGCAGTGCCAGCAGATCCGAGAAATCGATCTTCTTCTCGAGCCCCTTGCCGTAGCTGTTAACATTCTGTCCCAGCAGGGTGATCTCCTTGTAGCCGCTCTGTACCAGCGAGCGAAACTCCGAGAGGATGTCCTCCGGCTTGCGGCTGCGCTCCCGCCCCCGCACAAAGGGGACGATGCAGTAGGAACAGAAGTTGTCGCAGCCGTACATGATCGGCAGCCACGCCTTGAAACTGCTGTCCCGGTGGATCGGCAGATTTTCAACCACCTCATACCGCTCGACCGGCTCGCCCAGCACCCGTCTTTTGCTCCGGATCCGCTGGGCAATCAGCCCCGGCAGCTTGTCGATCGCATTGACCCCAAAGACCAGATCCACATAGGGAAAGCTCTTGCGGAGCTTGTCGATCACCTCGCGCTGCTGCACCATGCAGCCGCCGATTGCAATCAACATCTTGGGGTTGTCGGCCTTGAGTTTCTTGAGGGCGCCGATGTTGCCGTACACCCGCTGCTGGGCGTGTTCCCGCACCGCGCAGGTGTTGAAGACAACGAGATCCGCCTCGCTCACATTGTCGGTCAGGTTGTACCCTGACTGCAGCAGCACCCCCTTGATCTTCTCGCCGTCATTGACATTCTGCTGACAGCCAAAGGAGTGGACATAGGCCGCCGGCGGGTGATCGTAGTAGTTTGCGATCGTGTCGATGATCCTGTCATGCTCGATAAAATCTTCGTACTGCAAGACTTCACCTCCATCCGTTTATTATACAACTTTTCGGCAGATGAGACAATCTTCAAATCTGCTTTTTCCCTTTTGTCCCCATCCCGAGCAGCGGCCGCAGATACTGGCCGGTATAGCTCTTCGGGTTCTCTGCCACCTGTTCGGGGGTGCCGGTCGCGACGATCTCGCCGCCTGCACTGCCCCCCTCGGGGCCGAGGTCGATGATATAATCGCTGACCTTGATGATGTCGAGGTTGTGCTCGATGACGATGACGGTGTTGCCGGCATCCACCAGTTTCTGCAGCACCTTGATCAGCTTGTGGACGTCGGCGGTGTGCAGACCGGTGGTCGGCTCGTCGAGGATATACACCGTTCTGCCGGTGCTCACCTTGGCGAGTTCCAGCGCCAGCTTGACCCGCTGCGCCTCGCCGCCCGACAGGGTGGTCGCGCTCTGGCCGAGCTTGATATACCCGAGCCCAACATCGACGAGGGTCTGGATCTTGCGACGGATCCGGGGGATGTTCTCAAAGAAGGCCACCGCCTCCTCCGCCGTCATGTCCAGCACATCATAGATGTTCTTGTCCTTGTAGCGGACCTCCAGCGTCTCCCGATTGTACCGCTTGCCCTTGCAGACCTCGCAGGGCACATAGATATCGGGGAGGAAATGCATCTCGATCTTGATGATGCCGTCCCCCTCGCAGGCCTCGCAGCGGCCGCCCTTGACGTTGAAGGAGAACCGGCCGGCGTTGTAGCCCCGCATCTTTGCGTCGGTGGTCTGGGCGAAGAGGTTGCGGATGTCGGTAAAGACCCCGGTGTAGGTCGCGGGGTTCGAGCGGGGAGTGCGGCCGATCGGCGACTGGTCGATGCCGATCACCTTGTCCACCAGCTCGAGTCCCTCAATCGACTCGAACCTACCCGGCCGCAGTTTCGCGCCGTTGAGGTCGGCGGCGAGTTTCTTGTAGAGGATGTCGTTGATCAGGCTGGACTTGCCGCTGCCCGAGACGCCGGTGACACAGGTCATCACCCCGAGCGGAAAATCCACCGTGATGTTCTTGAGGTTGTTCTGGCTCGCCTTGACAATCCGCAGCGCACCGCCGTTGCCGGCGCGCCGGGTCTTCGGCACCTCGATCTTCTTTCTGCCGGACAGGTACTGCCCGGTGATCGAGCGGGGCTCCGCCATGATGTCCTCGACGGTGCCGCAGGCGACCAGTTCGCCGCCGTGCACCCCGGCGCCGGGGCCGATGTCGACGATATAGTCGGCCGCCCGCATCGTGTCCTCGTCGTGCTCAACGACGATCAGGGTGTTGCCGAGATCCCGCAGCCGCTTGAGGGTGGCAATCAGTTTGTCGTTGTCCCGCTGATGCAGCCCGATGCTCGGCTCGTCGAGGATATACAGCACCCCGACGAGGTAGGAGCCGATCTGGGTCGCGAGCCGGATCCGCTGGCTCTCGCCGCCCGACAGGGTCTGGGCGTTGCGGGCGAGGGTCAGGTACTCGAGGCCGACACTCTGCAGAAAGCCCAGCCGCTCGTTGATCTCCTTGAGGATCCGGTCGCCGATCATCCGCTCCCGCTCGGTGAGCTCGAGCTTTGCGAGGAAGTCGAGCTCGTCCTTGACCGACAGCGCGGTGAAATCGCTGATGTTCATCCCCCCTACCGTCACGGCGAGGGAGGTCTTCTTGAGCCGGGCACCATGGCAGCTCGGGCAGTCGATGCCGGTCATAAAGCCGGCGATCTCGTCCTTCATCCACTCGCTGTTTGTCTCCCGGAACCGCCGCTCGAGGTTGTTGACGATTCCCTCGAAGTCGGTGGTGTACTTCCCCATCCCGCTCTCGGTCTCCCGGTAGAGGGTCAGTTTCTCCCCGCCGGTGCCGAACAGCAGCGCATGGATGCCCTCCTTTGAGATCTTGTTGATCGGGGTGTCGAGGTCGAATCCGTACTTCTTGCCCAATCCGATATAATACATCTCGCTGATCGAGCCCGGTGCGTAGTACCAGCCGCTGGCCTTGATCGCTCCCTCCCGAATCGAGAGTTTCTTGTTGGGCAGGATCAGCTCGGGATCCACCCGCATAAAGGTGCCAAGGCCGGTACAGGTCTCGCAGGCACCGAATGGGTTGTTGAAACTGAACATCTGGGGTGTCAGCTCCTCGATCGAGACCCCGTGCTCCGGGCAGGCATAGCTCTGAGAGAAGGTCATCTCCTCCCCGCCGATGACGTCGATGGTGACGATGCTGCCGGTCAAGCCGAGCGCCGTCTCGAGCGAGTCGGCCAGACGGCTGCGGACATCCTCGTTGATGACCAGCCGGTCGACCACGATCTCGATGGTGTGCTTGATGTTCTTCTCGAGCTTGATCTCCTCGTCCAGCTCGTACATGTTGCCGTCCACCCGCACCCGGGCAAATCCGCTGCGGGCCGCCGCGTCGAACTCCTTGACATGGGTGCCCTTGCGACCCCGCACCACCGGGGCGAGCACCTGGAACCGGGTCCCCTCCGGCAGCTTGAGGATCACGTCCACCATCTGGTCCACCGTCTGCTGATGGATCTCCCGGCCGCAGACCGGGCAATGCGGGATTCCGATCCGGGCATAGAGCAGCCGCAGATAGTCGTAGATCTCGGTGACGGTGCCCACCGTGGAACGGGGGTTGCGGGAGGTGGTCTTCTGGTCGATCGCGATCGCCGGGGAGAGCCCCTCGATCGAGTCGACATCCGGCTTGTCCATCTGGCCGAGGAACTGGCGGGCATAGCTCGAGAGGCTCTCGACATACCGCCGCTGCCCGTCGGCGTAGATGGTGTCGAACGCGAGACTGGACTTGCCGCTGCCGGACAGGCCGGTCATGACGATCAGCTTGTCCCGCGGCAGCTCAAGATCGATGTTTTTCAGATTGTGCTCTCTGGCACCCTTGATGATGATTTTATCCTTGCTCAAAATTTATTTGCCCTTTCTCAGTTTTTCAATCCGGTCACGCAGGAAGGCCGCCTGCTCGAACTCGAGGATCTTGGCCGCCTCCTTCATCTCCCGGGTCAGCCGCTCGATCAGTTTCTCCTTCTCCGCCTTGCTCATCCGCTTGTGACCCGGCTCTTCCTCCTCGCTCGAGGAGATGCCGATGGTCTCTCGAATTGCCTTCTTGATGGTGGTCGGGACGATGCCGTGCGCCTCATTGTACTTCATCTGGATCCCGCGACGCCGCTCGGTCTCCATGATCGCCTGTTCCATGCTCGGGGTGACGGTGTCGGCGTACATGATGACCATGCCCTGCGCGTTGCGGGCCGCCCGGCCGATCGTCTGGATCAGGCTGGTCTCGCTGCGCAGAAAGCCCTCCTTGTCCGCATCGAGGATCGCCACCAGCGTGACCTCCGGGATGTCGAGCCCCTCCCGCAGCAGGTTGATGCCGACGATGACGTCGATCGCCCCGGTGCGCAGATCCTTGATCAGCTCCATCCGCTCGAAGGTGTCGACCTCATGGTGCATATACTTGACCTTGACCCCGTGCTCCGAGAGAAAATCGGTCAGATCCTCCGCCATCTTCTTGGTCAGGGTGGTGATCAGGGTCCGCTCGCCCCGGGCTGCCCGCTCGTTGATCTCGCCCAGCAGATCCTCGATCTGGCCCTCGACCGGCTTGACCACAATCTGTGGGTCGAGCAATCCGGTCGGCCGGATGATTTGCTCGGCGATCTGAACCGAGTGCTCCCGCTCATAGGCGCCGGGGGTCGCGCTGACATAGATGATCTGGTTGAGTTTCTCCTGCACTTCATCAAAGGTCAGCGGCCGGTTGTCATAGGCTGACGGCAAGCGGAACCCGTAGTCCACCAGGCTCTGCT
>DXIA01000087.1 GCA_019113125.1 Candidatus Pygmaiobacter gallistercoris
AAAATTTTCACAAAGATGAGAAGACGACTCCGCCGGTGCCCCGCGGTGTTCATTCGATGCATTTATAGGCGACAATCGTGACGGTGCCCTTTCCGGGGTATCGTTTCACCTCGTATTTTCCGGGAAAAGCCTCGAGGAACTGCGGCAGTTTGGAGTAGCCATAGGTGCGGGAGTCAAAATCCGGTTTGGCCCGTTTGATAAAGGAGCCGACAGGGGCGACATTGGCAAACCCATCATTGTCCTGATAGGTATCATAGGCATTTTTGAGCAGCCGATGGATCTCCTCCAGCTCGTCGGGATCCTCTCCCGGTGTGATGGCATCGGAGGTGTCGGCTCCAGCCCATTCGCCGCCGGCCTTGGGCGCAGAGTCGGCGAGGGGGAGAACCGGCGCCGCCTCAGGCGGGGCGGGCTCGTCGTCAATCGAGATGTTTTCCAACAGCAAAAACTCGTCGCAGGAGTTTTTAAAGGAGAGCGGCGTCTTCTTTTCCCCGACGCCGATGACATAGACGCCCGATTCATGCAGTCGGATGGCCAGGGGGGTGTAATCGCTGTCGCTCGAAACGATGACGAAGGCGTCATACAGCTCCTTGTGCAGCAGATCGATGGTGTCGATGACCAGGGCGATATCGGTCGCGTTTTTGCCGGAGACATAGTCGAACTGCTGAACCGCCTTGATGGCCAGCCGCTTGAGCTCCGGTTCCCAGTTTTTCAGCGCATCCTTCCGCCAGTTGCCGTAAGCTCTTTTTACGACGATCCGACCATGGGTGGACACCTCGCGAAGGACATCGCCGATCTTTGAAAGCTGGGTGTTGTCCGCGTCGATCACCACAGCGATTCTCTGCAAATCCGCCAAGGCCATCCTCCTGTCAATCTAAAATTAAATTGGTACGGGTAGTGGGGGTCGAACCCACACGGTTGCCCACTGGAACCTAAATCCAGCGCGTCTGCCAATTCCGCCATACCCGCAGATTATATAACGTATTCCAGTTTAGCAGTTTCGCGCCGAGAAGTCAACGCGGGACACTTGACGGCATTTTCGCGCCGCATTACAATGAAGGTACAACACAACCGATGGCTGCGTTTTTGTGCAGACGGAAGGGAGAGCAATCGGATGACAAAACAGGAAATTCTCGCGCGGGTGGACCACACCCTGCTCAAGCCGGAGGCACGCTGGCAGGACATTCAAAAGCTCTGTGATGAGGCGGTGGAATACCACACCGCATCCATCTGCATCAATCCCTGCTATGTCCGGCAGGCCGTGGAGTATCTTGCGGGCCGGGTCCCGGTGTGCACCGTGATCGGGTTCCCCCTCGGTGCGACCAGCACCCAGACCAAACTCTTCGAGGCAAAACAGGCGCTTGCGGACGGCGCGGAGGAGTTCGACATGGTCATCAACATCGGCGCCCTCAAGGCGGGGCAGCTCGGATATGTCGAGCAGGAGATCCGCGCGCTCAAGCAGGCGGTAGGGGACAAGGTCCTCAAGGTCATCGTCGAGACCTGCCTGCTCACCGAGCAGGAGAAGGAGACGATGTGCGAGCTGGTCTGCAGCGCCGGGGCGGATTTTATCAAGACCAGCACTGGGTTTTCGACCGGCGGCGCCACCTTTGCGGATATCGCGCTGTTTGCCCGCTGTGTCAAAGGGCGTTGCCGCATCAAAGCGGCAGGCGGGATCCGGACGGCGGAGGACATGGAGGAATTCATCCGGCTAGGGGCGGATCGGCTGGGCACCAGCAGCGCAATCAAGATTTTGGGCTGAGATTGAAAGGGAGACCGGACGCGGGCAGACCGCTGTCCGGTCATTCTTTTTTTGGACGGTCAATATACTGTACAAAGCCAAAGTCTGATGATCTGTGGAGGCGTACTGATGTTGACTGCGATTCTCATGACCACCGCCGCGGGACTTTCAACCGGCCTAGGCGGCCTTGCCGCACTGCTCAGCCGGCGGCCGACCAATCGGCTGCTCTGCTTTTCTCAGGGTTTTGCAGGCGGTGTGATGCTGACCGTTTCCCTCTCGGATATGCTGCCCCATGCAGTGGAGGGTTACCGCGCGGTGATGGGCCGGCCGCGCGCGGTGGGGGCGGCGGTCAGCCTGTTCTTTCTGGGGATGATCGTCGCGCTGCTGCTGCAGGGATGTCTGCCGGAACCCAAACCGGAAAAGCTCGCTTTGGCCGGCGCCGACCGCAATGCGGGGCAGCTGCTGCGCGCCGCCCGCAGCGCGATCATCACCACCGCAGTGATCCTGCTGCATAACCTTCCGGAGGGCATTCTAACCCTGTTTACCGGATATGCCAATCCTGAGTTTGGATTGACCCTGACGCTGGCCATCGCGCTGCACAATATCCCCGAGGGGATTGCCGTCTCGATTCCGGTCTGCTACGCGACCGGATCCCGCTGGAAGGGAATCGCCCTCTCACTGCTCTCGGGCCTTGCAGAACCGGTCGGTGCACTGGCGGCGTTCTTCCTCTTCCGCGGGGTTATCACACCGCTTTTTCTCAACGGCTTGGTCGCCGCCATCGCCGGTATCATGAGCTTTGTATCGATCAGTGAACTGCTGCCGGAGAGTTTCGCCGGTGAAAACCGGGCGGCTGCGGTGGCTGGGGTGACGCTGGGGGTCCTGGTCATGAGCGGCGGAATCTACCTGCTGTGAGTGCCTTGTTTCCCATACTCCCGTATGGTAAAATAGAAAAAATATTTTCTGGGTCGGACCAGAAGGGGGGGACGGGCGGATGCGGCGCGCAATTTTGACGGCAGTCCTGCTGCTCGTGCTGCTCTTTTCGGGCTGCTCCTCCCCTCTGGGCGGAGGGGTCGAGGAGCTGCTGGAGGCGCCGAAACTCAGCCAGAATCAGACGCTGGTGGTCGAAACGCTCAACCGCCACATCGGCGGCAGCGCAAAACTGCAGTACCCGCGGCAGGGGGAGTTTTTGTCCCCGTTTGTCTTTCGGGATCTGAACGGGGACGGCACGGAAGAGGCGGTTGTCTTCTACAGCGATAAGACCGGAACCTCAAACCAGTATGTGCGGGTGGCTCTGCTGGAACAGACGGATGGGAAATGGGATGTCTGCTGGGACGACGAGGGACTGGGCGTCGGGGTGGATTCGGTGCAGTTCGGTACAATGTACGCCAGTGGGACCGACGCGCTGATCGTTGGGTATACCAACACCGGCCCCAGCGACAAGTTTCTGGCTGTCTATAATTATGAGGCGGAACAGCAGGGCATGATACAGGTGGACAAGCGTCAGTACTGCGGGTATGCGCTGGCGGATTTTACCGGCAACGGGACCGATGACCTGGTGGTCCTCTCCTCGGCCGCAGAGTCTGGTCCCATGCAGGTTACCATGCTTACGGTGGAGGGGGGAGAACTGCGGATTGTGACCAGCGTAGCGCTGGACAGCCTGCTGCAGACCTCCTCCCAGATCTGGGTCAGTTCTTCCACCGGCGGCTACAGCCTGGTCATCGACGGCTTTACCTCCGGTGGGACCCTCGCCAGTGAACAGCTGTATTTTGATGAAGACAGCGGGAGGCTAATCAGCTGTGGGAAACGGCTCGGCATCGAGATTCCAACCCTCACCACCCGGGTGGGAACCACCCTTTCCAGCAGGGATGTGGATGGGGATGGAGCGGTCGAGATCCCGGTGGTCCTGGGCAATGTCTCGGTCTTCTCCACCGAACAGCGGATGCAGTGGGTCAGCTACTATGATTTTGCCGCAATCGATGCATACCAGAACAACTTCGAAAAGGAGACGGTGGATCCCGGCAAACAGATTCCATCGGTGCTGCCGGTGCCCCAGAGCGGGAACAGCACGAGCAGTTTCCCGCAGCAGGAGACGGCACAGACAACGCCGGACGAGCAGGAGATCCAGCCGACCAACGAGAAGGTGTTCGGACTGGCGGATTTGAGCTATGGATATTATCTGCGGCTGCCGATCAGCTGGAAAAACCGGGTTACGGTGGAGCGCCTCGGTTCCCGCAGCTGGTCCCTGATCGATACCGCGAGCAGCGAGACGCTTTTGACCGTTCAGATTCTGGGAACCGACGAGCGGCTGACCATCGGCGGCGACCGGTTTGGGGAATCCGCAGATTACAACCAGGTGGCGACGGTGGGCCGCTACCGCATCTTCGTGCGGGTGCGGCAGGATGCGGGAATCGACGCGTCGGAGATTCTGAGCGGCGTGATGGTATTGAGCTGACCGGGACGGCAATTTCCTGAAAGGAGCGGACATGATGAGAAAGATTCTGGTCGTGGAAGACGAGGACGCGATCCGCGAGGTGATTGCACTGAATCTGCGGATGGCAGGATATGATGTGGAGGAGGCGGCCAGCGCGGAACGGGCGCTGGAACTGCTCGGGACAACCGGATTTGACATCGCTCTTCTGGATGTGATGTTGCCCGGAATGAATGGCTTTTCCCTGTGCGAGACCATCCGGCGGGATTCGCAGGAGATCGGCATTATCATCCTTTCGGCCAAGACGCAGGAAAAGGACAAGATCAACGGGCTGTCCATCGGCGCGGATGACTATATCACAAAACCTTTCAGTGTTTCCGAACTGCTTGCACGGGTCGAGGCACTCTGCCGCAGAGTCACCCGGCAGGCACCGGAACAGCAGGGAGAGGGAAGACTGGTTTCAGGGAAGTTCGTGCTGGATCAAAAGAGCCGGGTGCTCTACAAAAACGGTCAGCCGATCGATCTCACCCAGGTTGAATTTCAGATCATGGAATTGTTTTTTCAAAATCCCGGCGTCGCGCTGGTGCGGGATAAAATTCTCGAAGGCGTCTGGGGAAAGAACTATTACGGCGATGTGAAGATTGTGGATGTCAACATCCGCCGGCTGCGGATGAAGGTGGAGGATGAGCCGAGCAACCCGACCCACATCGCGACCGTGTGGGGGTACGGATACCGCTGGAAACCGTAAAACGTCGCATTGGAGAGGAGGAGACCGGATGAAGAAAAAGCGCAGTGGGTCGATCACCCGGCGCTGGGTTCGCGGCAGTCTCCTGTTCATCATTCTGCTGTTGGTGGTCGCCGAGGGTGTGTTCATCTTTTACATCAACGGCTATTACTATTCCAATGTGCGCTCGGCCATCATGAACCGGGTGAATACCCTCACCGGTCAGCTGTCTGCGCTGTCCAGCCTCGAGGACGGCCAGCGCAACGCGACACTGCGGCAGATGGTGGAGGATTTTTCCGAGAAGGACAAGTTTGAGTTCATGCTGATCAACACCGCCGGCCGGGTGGTCGCCACCTCCAGCGGATTTGCACCGGACTATCTGGATAATCTGGACGACTTTGACAAGGCAAAACGCAGCGCGGACGGAATCGGGGAGTTTATCGGCGCGGATGCGGCGGGAGAACGGATTATGGCGGTCACCTTTCTGGTCCCGGAACCCGCGGGGAGAATCATGGCGGTTCGGTTCGTCACCAGCCTCACCCGGGTCGACCAGCAGATTGCGGTACTCACCCTGCTCTCCATCGCCGTGATGCTCTCCATCCTCTTCTTTTCCATTTTTTCCGGCATCTACTTCATCCGCTCGATCGTGCTGCCGGTCAACAAGGTGGAGCAGGTGGCCAGCCGGATCGCGGCCGGCGACTTTGACGCGCGGCTGGAAAACGGCTATAATGATGAGCTGGGCAGACTCTGCGACACCATTAACCACATGGCTGCCGAGCTTGCCAAGACCGATCAGCTCAAAAATGAATTTATCTCGTCGGTCTCCCACGAGCTTCGCACCCCGCTGACCTCAATCAAGGGGTGGACCGAGACCCTCGCACGGGTGGACGACCCCACCGATCCGCATTACCGGCGCGGGCTGAAGATCATTATGAGCGAGACCGACCGGCTGTATCTGATGGTGGAGGAGCTGCTTGACTTCTCCCGGATGCAGAACGGGGGACTCTCCCTCTCGTGCGAGCGGCTGGATCTGGGGGCGGAACTGGAAGACGTGCTGATCATGATGGGTCAGCGGGCCGAGACCGAGGGAATCCGGTTCGAGTTCAGCGAGCCGGAGGCACCCTGTCCGGTGAGCGGTGACAGCAACCGGTTGCGTCAGGTCTTTGTCAATCTGCTGGACAATGCGCTGAAGTATTCTGCCGCCGGCGATACCATCCAGATCCGTCTGCGCAGGAAGGAGAACCGGGCGGTGGCTGAAATTCAGGACGAGGGACCGGGGATCCTGCCGGAGGATCTGGAACACATCAAGACCAAGTTCTACAAAGGACATGGCGCGGTGCGCGGCAGCGGCATTGGTCTTGCGGTGGTGGATGAGATCGTCGCCGCCCATGAGGGAACCTTTGAGGTGGAGAGCGAGTACGGCAGCGGCACGCTGGTGCGGGTCAGTCTGCCAATTCAGGAATAAGGCTGCCGCATGCGGCGGCCCGAAAGGATTATGGATGAGAACAGCAAAAAAGGAAAAATTCAAGACCTCGATTGGGGGACAGGCCCTCATCGAGGGGGTGTTGATGCGGGGCCCCGGGCGGATGGCGATCGCGGTGCGGAATCCCGCGGGAAAGATCCAGCTCGAGACCGAGCCGGTAAAGCGCAATCCCGTGGCGCGGGTGCCGGTTGTGCGGGGGATTTTCAGCTTTATTGATTCACTGCTGGTGGGATATCGGGCACTGATGCGCTCGGCTGAAATCAGCATGACCGAGGAGGAGCGAGAAGAGGAGGAGAGCCGGTTTGACCGCTGGGTGCGGGAACATCTGGGGGAAAAGGCGCTCAATGCCATGATGTCGGCCAGCGCGGTGCTGGGCGGCCTGCTGGCGATTGTGCTCTTTATTGTGCTGCCGACCTTTTTGACCGGCCTGCTGGGCAGGGTGGTCGATCTCGGCTTGTTTCGCTCGGCGGTGGAGGGCGTCCTCAAACTGGGGATCTTTCTGCTGTATCTCTTCGCGATCTCCCGAATGAAGGAGGTCAACCGGTTGTTCCGCTACCACGGCGCCGAGCACAAGACGATCGCGACCTATGAGGCGGGAGAGCCGCTGACGGTGGAGAATGTGCGGCAGAACAGCCGGTTTCATCCCCGCTGCGGCACCAGCTTTCTGCTGCTTGTAATCCTGATCAGCATTCTGGTCTTCAGTCTGGTGCCCTGGAGCTCGACCCTCGGGCGGGTGGGGCTGAAAATTTTGCTGCTGCCGCTGGTGATGGGGCTCAGCTATGAGGTCATCAAGTTCGCCGGCAGACATGACAATCTGCTCTCCCGGGCCATCTCGGCGCCGGGTCTCTGGCTGCAGCGGCTGACCACCGCCGAGCCGGACGACAGCATGATCGAGGTGGCGATCGCCTCGGTCGAGGCGGTGCTGCCGGGAGAGGGGGAGAGCGACCGGTGGTAGTGCGGCAGGCCTTTGCTGCAACCCGCGCCGCCCTGCGCGCAGCTGGAATTGAGGAGGACGCGCCGGAGGCGGATCTGCTGCTGCGGCTCGCGACCGGAAGAGGACACCTCGAACAGGACACCGAACGGGAACTCACCGGGCAGGAGATAAAAAAGCTCGACGAGTTGACCCGGCGGCGCTGCACGCGGTATCCGGCCCAGTATCTCGCCGGCAGCTGGCCCTTTTACGGCCTGGAACTGGCGGTCGGCGAGGGGGTGCTGATCCCCCGGCCGGACACCGAGCTGGCCGCCCAGCTGGCCATTGACGCCGCCCGGCGGGCGGCGGCCTGCCATCCGGGCCGTGCCGTGCGCGCGGCGGATTTGTGCGCCGGCACCGGCGCGCTGGGCCTGGCCCTGGCCCGCCATGTGCCGGGGGCACGGGTTACGGCTGTGGAGCTGTCCGGCGCAGCTTTCGCTTACCTGGAAAAGAACAACGCCGCCTGCGGCGGGCCTCTGGTGCTGGTGCAGGCCGACGCCCTGGCATGGTGCCCGCCGGAACCCCTGGACGTGGTGGTGTCCAACCCGCCGTATGTGACGGCGGCGGAATACGATGCCCTTGCCCCGGAGCTGTAT
>DXIA01000088.1 GCA_019113125.1 Candidatus Pygmaiobacter gallistercoris
AACCGTAGACGCAGTCGAGTTGGTTTTTGTCGTTGAGGATGGTCGCGATCCGGGAGACGTCGTGGTTATCCACAAAGTTGAACAGGTGCTTGCCGCGGTAGAGGGTCCAGTTCTCCGGCCCGAACTGCCGGGCCAACGAATGAGCGATCTCAAATAGATTGGCGCTGTTCATACTCGAATAGAGTCCCTTATAGCACTCGTAGTTGGTCGCGGAGTGGAGCAGCCCGGATCCAATCAGCCGGTTATAATCTCCGTGGATCATCTCGCCGACCAGGAAGAACTCCTGCTTTTTACCGTCGCAGAACTCCCGCAGCCGGCGGATAAAATGCTCCGGCAGCAGATAGGCGACGTCCAGCCGCAGCCCGTCGATGTCAAATTCCCGAATCCATCCCTCAACACAGCCGAGCAGATAGTCTACCACCTGCGGGTTGTCAAGGTTGAGCTTTACCAGATCATAGTTGCCCTCCCAGCCCTCGTACCACAGGCCGTCATTGTAGGGACTATTGCCCTCAAAGCTGATATGAAACCAGCCCGCATAGGGGGAGGACTGCCGGTTCTTGAGCAGGTCCTGAAACGCCCAGAACCCGCGCCCGACATGGTTGAACACCCCGTCCAGCACCACCCGGATACCCGCCTCGTGCAGCGTGGCACAGAGCGCGGCAAAGGATGCATTGTCCCCCAGGCGGCAGTCAATTTTGGTGTAGTCCCGGGTGTTGTAGCCATGGGTGTCGCTCTCAAAGACCGGTGAAAAGTAGATCGCATTTACACCGATTCGCTGCAGGTGCGGAATCCACCCCTGCAGCTTTGAGATTCGGTCGCAGTGCACTCCGTCGTTCTGCCACGGTGCGCCGCAGAGTCCCAGCGGATAGATCTGATAGAACACGCTCTCTTCATACCAGCTCATGAAAACCTCATTTCCCGGCCCGTGCGGGGCCGCAATCATTCAGATCCCATATTAGTATAGGCAGTTTTTTGCGCAAAAGCAGGCGGATCCACCTCCGCTTTTGTCTCAATCTCCTGCCGCAGTGTCGCAAGCAGGGGTTCGCGCTCATTTGCAAGCTGTCCCTCCAGCACTTTCTCGAGCAGCTCGTGCAGCAGCGCTCCAATCCTTGGCCCCTGCGGCACCCCGAGCGCGAGAAGGTCCTCCCCGTTCACCGCGAGTTTCGCGATGCTGAGCTGCCCCTCTTCCCGCATCAATCGGGACAGCAGCTCCCGGCTTTGTGCGATTCGGTCAAGGCGATCCGCCCAAAAAGCGGGGTCCTGTGCCGTCACATCCGCCCGCTTGAGTTCGATCAGCCGGTTCAGCTGTACCGGGCCGAGCCGGGCAAGCCAGCGACGCACCCAGCGCGGCTGGGGATCCGGCAACAGATCATGGAGCCGAACCAGCTCCACCGTCTCCCGGCAGAGGGTTCCGCTGGCATGTAGCCGCTGCAGCAGCGCCTGTGCGACCTCAGCGCTCTTTGCCGCGTGGCCGTAAAAGTGGCCGATGCCGTTTTCATCTTCTGTAAAGCAATACGGCTTTCCAACGTCATGCAGCAGTGCGGCGAGCCGCAACGTCAGATCGTCGGGGTCGGTGGCCGCAACCGCAGCGACCGCATGACCCCAAACATCCTTGTCATGGTGCGGATTCTTCTGTTCAAAGCCCGCCATCGGTGCGAGTTCGGGTAGTACCACCGCCAGCACCGGCAGATAGCGGCGCAACACCTCGACCGCGTGCGCGCCGCAGAGCAGCTTGAAAAATTCCTCTCGAATTCGCTCGGGGGAGATCCGGCGCAATCCTTCTTTTTCGTCAAGAACCGCCTGTTCGGTCCCCGGTTCAAGCGAAAATCCAAAAACGGTGGCAAACCGAAGTGCCCGCAGAATCCGCAGCGCATCCTCCTCAAACCGGAGCCGTGGACTGCCGACACAGCGGATGATTCCGCCGGCAAGATCCCTCTGGCCGCCGAAGGGATCGAGCAGTCCCCGCGCGGGGTGCCAGGCCATCGCGTTGATGGTGAAGTCCCGCCGGGAGAGATCCATCTCAATTTTTCGGACAAACTGCACCTGGTCGGGATGACGGCCATCCTGATAATCCCCATCCACCCGATAGCTGGTGACCTCATAGGGTTGTCCTTCCAGCAAGACGGTCAGGGTTCCATGCTGCAGGCCGGTCTCTATCAGCTGCAATCCCGCAAAGCATTGCAACATCTCCTGCGGCGTCGCGGCGGTACAGAGATCCCAGTCGTGGGGGGTGTACCCGGACAGCAGATCCCGCACACAGCCGCCGACTGCCCAGGCCTCAAATCCGTTTTGCTCCAACCGGCGCAGCAGGGCGTGCACGGCATCCGGCACGGCAATCTGCTGCTCAGACATGGTCCGGCGCGGCGGGACGGTTTTTCTCGTAGATGATCTTCATTCCCTTGAAGGCGAGATGCGGATCATAGAAATCAATGCAGGAGGTCTCGTGGGAGATCATCCGGCCAAGGCCGCCGGTGGCGAGTACCGTCATCTGCACCCCGAGCTCTTCCTTGATCTTGCGGACGATATACTCGACCTGACCGATATAGCCGTAGACAAGACCCGACTGCATGCCGTTGACGGTGTTGCGTGCCAGCACATGGGCGGGCTTGACAATCTCGACCTCCGGCAGCTTTGCCGTCTGGGACCAGAGGGCCTGCGCCGAGATCTGCAGACCGGGCGAGATCACGGTGTACTCGAACACTCCCTGATCCGAGACATAGTCGTAGGTGGTGGCGGTGCCGAAGTCCAGTACAAGGCAGGCTTTTTTATAGGTGTGGTAGGCCGCCGCGACATTGACAATCCGGTCCGCGCCGGTCTCGCGGGGGTTGTCGCCCCCCATCCGGATGCCGGTCTTGATCCCCGGCCCGATGATCAGCGGCTTAACTGAGAAATACCGGCGCAGCGCGCTGGTCAGCGAGTGCATCACCTTGGGCACAACGCTTGAAATGACCGCGTCGGTGATCGCGTTCAGCGGGATACCGCGTGCCATCAGAAAGTTGCAGATGCCGGCTCCCAGTTCATCTGAAGTGCGGGGCGCCTTGGTGGTCATCCGGAAGGTTGCCCGAAGTTCTTCCCCATCAAATACCCCCAGCGTAATATTGGTATTTCCGACATCAATGGTCATCAACATAACTTATTTTCCTCTCTTTTTTTCGAGTATCGCAAGGCAGCGGCGGAGAATCTCCCGCGCGACCTCTTCTTTCTCCATCAGCTCCAGCGGTTCAGTGCCCTGCTGTGTGATCAGGGTCACCCGGTTGGTGTCGGTGCCAAATCCGGCACCCGCCTCCCGCAGGCTGTTTGCAACAATCATGTCGGCGTGTTTGCCCTCTAGTTTCTTGCGGGCATTTTCAAGCAGATTCTGAGTCTCCATCGCAAAGCCGCAAAGCACCTGATCCGGCCGCGCCATCTGCCCCAGCGACCTGAGAATGTCCTCGGTGCGTTTCAGGCTGAGGGTCAGCTCTCCCTCCCCTTTTTTGATCTTCTCTGGGCTGGTCTCGGCGAAGGTGTAATCCGCCACCGCCGCAGCCTTGATGGTGATGTCCTGCGCAGGAAAGGCATCCTTCACTGCTTTTGCCATCTCCGCCGCAGAGGTGATCGAAACCATCTGAACACCCCGCAGCGGCGCGAGCGCGACCTTGCCGCTGACCAGCGTCACCTCGGCACCGAGGTTGCGGGCCTGTTTTGCCAGCGCATAACCCATCTTGCCGCTGGAGTGGTTGCTCAAAAACCGGACCGGGTCCATGCTCTCCTGGGTCGGGCCGGCGGTGACCAGAACCTTGAGACCCGCCATCGGTTTCGGGCTGAGCAGCTCCTCGATGTAGTCAAAGATCTCTTCCGGCTCGGCGAGCCGTCCCTTGCCGGTATCACCGCAGGCGAGCAGCCCGTTTTCGGCGTCAAGAAACTTCATTCCACGTCGGCGCAGCGTCTCGATGTTCTGCTGGGTCGCCGGATTTTCCAGCATTCCGGTGTTCATCGCCGGGCAGATCAGTTTCTGACAGCGGCAGGCAAGGAAGGTGGTGGTCAGCATATCATCCGCAATGCCGCAGGCGAATTTTGCAATCACATTTGCGGTGGCCGGAGCGACAACGAAGAGATCCGCCTTTTTGGCCAGCGCAATGTGCTGGACATTGTATTCAAAATTGCGGTCAAAGGTATCAACGCTGACCCGGTTGTTGCTCAACGTCTCAAAGGTCAGCGGGCTGACAAATTCGGTCGCATTTCTGGTCATCAAAACATGGACCTCATAGCCGTTTTTGTGCAGCATGCTGGTCAGCGCGGCCGCCTTATAGGCGGCAATTCCCCCGCTGACACCGAGGGCGATCACTTTACTCATCTTGATGTTCTCCCTTCCCCGACTGTTGTTTTTTTTGTTCAAGAGCTGCCCGCCGTGCGGCGCGCCATGCATCGATCTGCTGTTTGCGCTGGCGAACCCGCGCCTCCGCCCCCTCCTCGGTCGGGCAGTAGTACACCCTGCCCGCCAGCGCATCGGGCAGGCACTGCATCGCGGTCAATTTTTCGGCCGTGTCATGCGCGTACTCATATCCCTCGCCGTAGTGCAGATCCTTCATCAATCGAGTCGGCGCGTTGCGCAGATGCAGCGGTACCGGCTCGGCAAGCATCCTCTGTGCATCCCTTTTTGCCTTTTCATAGGCAAGATACACCGCATTGGAGCGGGGCGCCAACGAGAGAAAGATCACCGCGTGCGCGAGATGCACGCTGCACTCCGGCATCCCGATAAAATGGCAGGCCTGATAGGCAGCCACCGTGATCTCGAGTGCACGGCTGTCCGCCATTCCGACATCCTCACAGGCAAAACGCACCAGCCGGCGGGCAATGTAGAGGGGGTCCTCCCCGCCCTCAAGCATCCGCGCCAGCCAGTAGACTGCGGCATCGGCATCACTGTTGCGCATCGATTTGTGCAGTGCCGAAATCAGATTATAATGCTCCTCGCCGTTCTTGTCATAGAGCAGCGACCGCTTGCCGACGCATTGCTGCACAATCTCTCTGCTGACGCGGATTCCCTGCTCAGTCTGTTCGCCATTGAGAACCGACATCTCCAGCGTATTGAGAGCGGTGCGGGCATCCCCGTTGGCAAAGGTCGCAATCAGGGCAAGCTCATCCTCTCCAATCTCCACCTTCTCACCGCCGAATCCCTTGGGATCGGTCAGCGCCCGGCGCAGCAGATGGAGCATCTCCTCCTCGCTGAGCGCCTGCAGCACAAAGACCTTGCAGCGGGAGAGCAGCGCCGAGTTGATCTCAAACGAGGGATTCTCGGTCGTCGCACCGATAAGGATAATGCTCCCCTTTTCGACAAATGGCAGAAAGGCATCCTGCTGGGCCTTGTTGAACCGATGGATCTCGTCGACAAAGAGGATGGTCTTCTGCCCCATTCGCCGGGCGGATTCCGCCTCGTCCATCACCTTTTTGATCTCCTTAATCCCGCTGGTTACCGCCGAAAAATTGACGAATCTCGCCTTTGTTTTTCCCGCAATAATCTGCGCGAGGGTGGTCTTGCCCACCCCCGGCGGACCCCAGAAGATCATCGATGGCACCTCGTCCCGGTCGATGAGACGGCGCAGGATCTTGCCCTCCGCCAGCAGATGGCGCTGCCCCTCGAATTCCCTGAGTGTCTGCGGGCGCAGCCGGCTGGCCAGCGGGCCGGCGGAAATCTGATCCTCAAACAGGGTAGGCTGCTCCAATCAGCTCACCTCCGCTTTTCTTTGCTTTGCTCTATTTTACACTTTTTGCACTGTTAAAAAAAGCCTTTTGTCCATATTTTATCCCTTTTTTCGGCTTTGCCCTTTCCCTTTGC
>DXIA01000012.1 GCA_019113125.1 Candidatus Pygmaiobacter gallistercoris
TGCAGGTTGAAATGCGGGGATAGTCCCTGTTTACAGGGGTTCCCTCCTTTTCCAGTGTGCGCGATAGGCATAATAGAAAAAGCCCACAGATTTCTCCGTATAATCGTGTATATAGTGTAGAGAGCAATGGCACCACGGTGAGTTTTTATCATCGCTGACGTCTTGACACAGGCAAACCCCGCAGCATCTGCTGCGGGGTTTTTTATTTGGAAAGGCCGCGCCGCCGCCTCGATTGCGCAGAGCGGGAGATCTGTGGTATACTGAGAAAAATTTGAGGTTTGTGTAAAGGAGGAAACGGAATGGTTTGTCCGAACTGTGGTCACCAGCTTGCAGAGGGCGCCTCGTTCTGTCCGATCTGCGGGTCGCGGGTGGGGGAGGCCCGGCAGCAGCCGGAGCCGACGACGATTCCGACCGAGGGAACATCGCTGGGGTACGGACAGCAGAGCGATTACGGACAGCAGAGCGATTACGGACAGCAGAGCGATTACGGGCAGCAGAGTTATTACGGACAACAGGGGTATCAGGAGCCGGGGGATCCCGGCCGACCGGTCAGTTTCTACTACCAGCGGCAGTTCGCCGCGATCGCCGAAGGGGAGCGGGGAAATTTCAACTGGGCGGCCTTCTTCCTCGGGCCCTACCATGCGATCTACCGCGGTCACACTGGGCGGTTCCTCGCGCTCTATCTGCCGCTGCTGCTGGCCGCCGCGATCGATGAGATCGGGATGATCGCGGTGATCGGGACAGGGCAGCGGATGCTGTTTTTGGTCTTTGTGCTGCTGAGCTGGGTGATCTCGATAGCCGCGCTGGTCATCTCGATCTACAACGGCTTTACCTTTAACCGGAGCTATTACAAGGCGTGCGGCGGGGATCCCCGGGTGCCCCACCACGGCGGCCGGCTCATCGCGGCGATCATCACAATCGGGGTGGTGGTGATGGCGCTGACCTTCGCGCTGCTCGGGAGATTTGTGGGGCAGGTGTTCAACCAGCTGGGAGAGGGGAACTACCCCGGCTCGTCACCGTTTGAAGAGATTCTGTCGCAGGACACCCCTGACAGCTCTTCGGTGGGACAGATCCAGCAGAGCACCGGTGAATTCGGCAGCGTCGAGGAGCTGCTGGAGGCCTACAGCACGGTTGCGCGGGATCAGCTCTATCTGCTGGGCTGGGGCGACCCCGATGCCCCGGACGAGCAGTCGATGATCCGGAGCGTCTATCTCTTCAACTCGGATGATGCCTCGTTTTTGGACACCCTCAGCGCCGCGAGCACCGATCTCTCCTGGGAGACCTTCGAGCCGGATGAGCCGATCTATCAGGGGCAGGCCTGGTACTACACCATCTACTGCTCGCTGGACGAAGGGGAGGTCGCCTTCGACCTTGTCGCCGGCGGCGGAAACGCGGCGGTCTTCGGCTGCTATGTCCGGGGAAACAAGGGGTATACCGGTCTCGACCAGCAGCAGACCTCGGCACTGCTGGCGGCGCTCTACGAGCGGGCCGGGGCGCCGCAGTCGCTCGCCTCGCTCGTCCGCGGCAGCTGGCGGACCGAGGAGGGCCAGGAATTTGTGATGGATGCCGAGACCCTCAACGGGAAGGCCTACACCCTCTGGTATGTGGACAACGGGTGCCTCGCGGTCTACCTCGACGGCACCACCGAGGTCGAGTGGGAGTACTATATGACGGTGGAGGGGGACACGCTGAACGTCTGGCAGTTTGACGACAGCGGCGAGGTCGTCAGTGATCTTTACTATACCCGGGTGGACTGATCCACCGAGATGGGCGGAGCGGATATCGCGGCGATATCCGCTCCCTTTTTGCCCCGGCGGCAGAGCGGAAAAATTTTTGCGGGAGGGAATTGACTTGCCCGCTCAGTTGTGCGATACTCGCTAAGGAATCATACAAGTTTTGGAATACTGCGAGGAGGCAGATCAATGGCAAGGAGTACGACGTCGGCCAGGGGGCTGACCGAAGGGGTCATCTGGAAACAGCTGCTGGCCTACTTTTTCCCGATCCTGTTCGGGACCTTTTTTCAGCAGCTCTACAACACCGCAGACGCGATGATCGTGGGGCAGTTTGTCGGCAAACAGGCGCTGGCGGCGGTCGGCGGCGCGACCGGTACACTGGTCAACTTTATCGTCAACCTGTTTGTCGGCATCTCCTCCGGCACCACCGTCGTCGTCGCCCAGCTCTACGGCGCGGGGGAGCACAAGCGGGTGGGGGACGCGGTGCATACCTCGCTGGCGCTGGCGATCAGCGCAGGTCTCGGGATGACCGTCCTCTCGCTGCTGCTGGCCCGCCCGGCGCTGACCGCGATGGGCACCCCCGAGGATGTCATGCCCTATGCGCTGACCTATCTGCGGACGGTGCTGCTCGGTGTTGTGCCCTCCTTCCTTTATAATATGGGCTCCGGCGTGCTGCGGGCGATCGGGGACACCAAGCGGCCGCTCTACTTCCTGGTTGCGGCCTGCCTGACCAACATCGTGCTCGACCTGCTGTTTGTCGCCGGAATGAGGATGGGGGTCTTCGGCGCGGCCTTCGCGACCATCCTCTCCCAGGCACTCAGCGCGGTGCTGACCCTGCTCTCGCTGGCGAGCTCGAACGGCTGCTACCGGTTCTACCCCTCCAAGCTGCGGTTTGCCAAGGGCATGCTCAGCGGTGTGCTGCGGGTCGGCATCCCGGCGGGGCTGCAGTCCAACATGTACTCGATCTCGAACATCATCATCCAGACCTACATCAACTCGTTCGGCACCGACACGATGGCGGCCTGGACCGCCCACGGCAAGATCGACGGCTTTTTCTGGATGATCATGGGGGCCTTCGGCATCTCGATCACCGCATTTGCCGGCCAGAACTTCGGCGCCCGCAAGTACGACCGGATCCGGGAGAGCGTGCGGGTCTGCCTAATCCTCTCGCTGATTACCTCGGTGGTGATTGGCGGGCTCTACTACGGCTTTGCCGGGCCGCTGCAGCAGATCTTTACCAGTGACACCGCGGTGCTGACCATCGGCCGGCAGATCGTCGGGATCACGGTGCCCTTCTACTTCACCTACATCTGCATCGAGATCCTGGCCGGCGCGATCCGCGGCTGCGGCGAGGCGACCCCGCCGATGCTGATGGTGGCGGGCGGCGTCTGCCTGCTGCGGATCGTCTGGATCGCGATCATGCTGCCCTTTAGGCGGGAGCTGTCCACCGTGCTGATCAGCTACCCGCTCAGCTGGGCGGCCACCTCGCTGCTCTTCATCGTCTACTATCTGCGGGGCAACTGGCTGCGCCGCTGCATCAAGAAGTCCTACGGGGAAGAGGAACTCAAGAAAAAGGCATAAAAAAGGGCGGTGGAACCTGCTACAGTTCCACCGCCTTTTCTGTTTCAGAAGAGCGCTGCCGGCAGCCGCACGTCCTCCCGCGGCAGCTTGTCCCAGGAAAAGAGGGGGACCAGCTCGTCCGGGGTTGCCGGCTCGGGGCGGTCGAGCAGCCCGGCCGCATACCCGAGCGCCCCGGTGATCGCGGCGGCCGAGAGTCCCCGGGCGACCAGCGCGTCGAGGCTGAGGTCGGCATCCCGCTTTGAGAGCCGTCGCCCGTCGGGTGCGAGCAGCAGCGGCAGGTGGCCAAACCGAGGCGCCGGGGCGCCGAGCAGCCGGTAGAGATAGAGCTGGCGGGGGGTGGAGGCGAGCAGGTCCCGCCCCCGCACCACCTCGGTGACCCCCATCGCGGCGTCATCCGCCACCACCGCGAGCTGGTAGGCAAACACCCCGTCCGACCGGCGGAGAATGAAGTCCCCGCACTCCCGCGCGAGGTTCTGGCTGCACCGGCCGTAGTGCAGATCGTCAAAGGAGATCTCCTCATCCGGCACCATCAGCCGCAGCGCCGGTGCGCGTGCGAGGCTGCGCCGGCGGATCTCGTCGTCGGTCAGGTTGCGGCAGCTGCCGGGATAGACGACCTCCCCGTCGGCGGCGTGGGGGGCGCTGGCCGCGTGGAGCTGGGCGCGGGAGCAGAAACAGGGGTAGACCAGCCCCTGCGCGCGCAGCCGGTTGAGAATCTGCTGGTAAAATTCGCCGCGGCGGCTCTGCTCATAGGGGGCGTGGAGCCCGTCGGCGTCAAGGCCGCCCTCGTCCCAGGCAAGGCCGAGAAACGCAAGGTCCCGCTGCAGCTGCTCGCTGTACGCCCGCTTGGAGCGGGCGGGGTCGAGGTCCTCGATCCGAAGCAGGATCCGCCCGCCCTGCCGCCGGGCCGAGAGCCAGGCCAGCAGAAAACAGAACAGATTGCCAAGATGCAGCCGCCCGCTCGGGCTCGGGGCAAACCGCCCGACCACCCGCTGTTCCATCCGCAGCACCTCCCCTCAAAACTGTTCCCATTATACCAGAACACAGCCAGAACGCAAAATGGATTGTATCGTCGGGCAAAATGAGATAGAATAAGGGGGACAAGCTGCGCCGGATTCTGCCGGCGCGCCCCACTTTGGAGGAAAACAGATGAAAAAAACCAAAAAAATCGGGCTGTGGCTCTTTCTGGCGGTGGCGGCGCTGGTGCTCTTCAACTGGGCGCTGGACAACGGCGGGCTGCTCGCCGACCTGCTGCGGACGGTGCTGGGGGTCTTTGCCCCGTTTCTGATCGGGCTGGTCATCGCCTTTATCCTCAATGTGCCGATGCGGGCGATTGAGCGGCTGCTTTCCAGAATCCCCGGCGCGCGGCCGGGCGGGCTGCTGCGGGGGACCAGCTTTCTGGTCACCCTGCTGCTCTTTGCCGCCGGCGGCACACTGGTCTTCCGGATCGTGCTGCCCGAGCTCGGCGGCACCATCACCACCCTCGGCCAGCAGATTCCCGCATTCTTCGTCCGGCTGCAGCAGGAGGCAAAGCAGCTCGAGGACTGGATTCCCAACCTGCGGGACTACATCGCCGAGCTGCAGCTCGACTGGAAGGAGATCGTCGAGCGGGCGATGGGCTTTCTGCAGAACGGCGCGACCTCGCTGCTCGGCTCGACGATGAACATCGCGACCTCGGTCTTCAGCGGGGTCTTCAACACCTTTATGGGTTTTATCTTCGCCGTCTACATCCTGTTCGGCAAGGAGAAACTCAAGGTGCAGGCGCGTCGGGTGCTCTATGCCTGGCTGCCGGTGGAGCGGGCCGACCGGGTGGTCTATGTCGCCGACCTGACCGAGCAGACCTTCTCCCGGTTTCTCACCGGGCAGTGCCTTGAGGCGGTGATCCTCGGGCTGATGTTCTTTGTCAGCATGAGCCTTTTGAAATTCCCCTATGCGATGCTGGTCGCGGTACTGGTCGCGGTGACCGCCCTGATCCCGATGTTCGGCGCCTTCATCGGCTGCTTTGTCGGCGCCTTTCTGATCCTGGTGGTCAACCCGATGCAGGCGCTCTGGTTCGTGCTGCTCTTTCTGCTGCTGCAGCAGATCGAGGGCAACCTCATCTACCCGCGGGTGGTCGGCAGCTCGATCGGCCTGCCCGCGATGTGGGTGATGGTCGCGGTCACCGTCGGCGGCAGCACGATGGGCATCCTCGGCATGCTGCTGATGGTCCCCGCCACCTCGGTGGTCTATGCGCTGGCGCGGGAGAATACCGAGCGCCGGCTGCTGCGCCGCGCCGTGCCGGCCGACCGGTATGCCGAACAGCAGAAACAATAGCGCAACAAAACCCGGCGAAAGCCGGGTTTTGCCGTATCCCGCCGCTGTTTTGCCGCCGCTGTCAAAAATCCACCTGCTCAGCCGGGCGCAAATCGGCAATTCCTACAGTAGAATTTCAATTTTTTGTGTAGTATAATTGCTTTAGTAATCTACTACTCTACCATAGTAAAGTGAACGGGAGGGATCGGATGCTTTCCGATTATAAGACCCTGAGTGCCGCCGAGCGGGCGGCGCTCTCCCTGCGGGAGGTCTACGAGCGGTACGGCTACCGCAAATACCGGATGGGGCAGTTTGAGGAGTACAGCCTGTATATGGACAACAAGAATTTTCTGTCCAGCGAGCGGGTGATCTCCTTCACCGATCTGGACGGCCGGCTGCTGGCGCTGCGGCCGGATGTGACCCTCAGCATTGTGCGGCACGCGTCGGAGCAGCCCCGGGCCGCCGAGCGGCTCTACTACACCGAGAGCGTCTACCGGCCCAGCGCCGAGAACAACGCCTTCAAGGAGATCAGCCAGATCGGCATTGAGTACATCGGCACGGTCGACCGGTACGCGATGACCGAGGTGACCCTGCTCGCGGCCGAGAGCCTGCGGGCATTCGGGCCCCGGGCGCTGCTCGAGCTGAGTGATGTGCGGTTTGCGGTCGGGCTGCTGGATGCGCTGGGGCTGGAGGACGGCCTGCGCAGCCGGGCGCTCGACGCGCTGGCCCAGAAGAATCGACCCGCGCTCGAGGCGGTGGCCCGTGAGGCGAAACTGGCGGCGGGGGATGGCGCGGCGCTCTGCGCGCTGATCGAGCTCTACGGCCCCTGGCAGCCGACCCTCGCGCGGGCGCGGCAGATCTGCCGCGGCGCCGAGATGACCGCCGCGCTCGACGAACTGGGCGCGGTTTGCGGCGCGGTGGCGTCCCACTGCGGCGGGGAGCTGTCGGTCGACTTTTCGCTCGTCAACCACACCGCCTATTACAACGGCCTGCTGATGCGGGGCTACCTCGAGGGACTGCCCCGGGCGGTGCTGGTCGGCGGGCGGTACGACGGCATCCTCAAAAAGCTCGGCAAGGCGGGCGGCGGCATCGGGTTCGGGCTGGACCTGTCCGAGATCGCGCAGCTGCCGGGCGACAGCGGGGAGACCCCGCTGGACCTGCTGGTGCGGTACACAGAGGACGCCGATCCCGCCGCCGTCGCAGCATCGGTGGCCGACGCGGCGGACAGCGGGCTGCGGGTGCGGGCGCTGCGGCAGGGGGAGGACCCCGGCGACTGCAGCTGGAAGGAGACGGTGCTGGTGACCGGCGCCGGGATCGAGAGAGGGGGCGAGGGCTGATGGCACAGATGTTGACCGTCGCGCTGCCCAAGGGACGGCTCGGGGACAAGGTCTACAACCTGCTCGAGAGCGTCGGCTACGACTGCAGCGAGATCCGGGAGGACGGGCGCAAGCTGGTCTTTGAAAACCCGGCCTCGGGGGTGCGGTATCTGCTGGTCAAGCCCAGCGATGTGACCATCTATGTCGAGCACGGGGCCGCCGACGTCGGGATCGTCGGCAAGGATATCCTCGAGGAGAGCCGGCCGGATGTCTACGAGCTGCTGGACCTCGGGATCGGCCGCTGCCGGATGGCGGTGGCCGCCCGCAGCGACTACCGGGAGGACACCAGCCGCACCCTGCGGGTCGCGACCAAGTTCGAGAACATCGCAAAGCGGTACTACGCCTCCCTCAACCGGGATATCGAGATCATCCGGCTCAACGGCAGCATCGAGCTCGCGCCGCTGCTCGGGCTGTCCGACGTCATTGTGGATATTGTGGAGAGCGGCACCACCATCCGGGAAAACCATCTCAAGATCCTCACCGAGTTCATGCAGATCAGTGCCCGGTTCATCGCGAACAAATCGAGTTTCAAGTTCAAAAACCAAGAGATCACCGGGATGACCGGAAAACTGAACGGAGTGATAAAGGTATGATCAGGATTCTCAGAGCGAGCGAGGTCTCGACCGACAAGATCCTCAACCGGGACATCCGGGCGGAGGAGGATGTCTCCCGGATCGTCGACGAGATCATCGCGCGGGTGCGCGCCGAGGGGGACGCCGCCCTGTTTGACTACGCGGAAAAACTCGACCGGGCGAAACTGACCGCCCTCGAGGTGACGGCGGAGGAGATCGAGGCCGGCTGGCAGGCGGTGGGGGAGGAGTTCCGCAAGACCCTGACCCTCGCCCGGCAGAACATCGCCGCGTTTCACCGCCGGCAGCTGCACGACGACTTTGTCATCACCGACCAGCCGGGCATTCTCCTCGGCCAGCGGTACACCCCGATCGAGCGGGTCGGGGTCTATGTGCCGGGCGGCACCGCGAGCTATCCCAGCACCGTGCTGATGGACGTCGTGCCGGCCAAGCTCGCCGGGGTGAAGGAGATCGTGATGGTCACCCCGCCGGCGCCGGACGGCAGCATCAAGCCGGAGATCCTCGCTGCGGCGAAGGTCGCAGGGGTGGACCGGATCTTCAAGCTCGGGGGCGCCGGCGCGGTGGCGGCTCTCGCCTACGGGACAAAGAGCGTGCCGAAGGTGGACAAGATCGTCGGCCCCGGCAACATCTTTGTCGCGACCGCAAAGCGGAAGGTCTTCGGTCTGGTCGACATCGACATGATCGCCGGCCCGAGCGAGATCCTGGTGGTCGCGGACGGCGGCTGCAATCCCGCCTGGGTCGCGGCCGACCTGCTCAGCCAGGCCGAGCACGACAAGCTCGCCAGCGCGGTGCTGGTCACCGACAGCGAGGAACTCGCGCATGCAGTCGCGGCCGAGCTCGAGCGGCAGCTCGCCCTGCTGCCCCGGCGGGAGATCGCGGCGGCGAGCATCGAGGCGAACGGCAAGATCATCCTCACCGAATCGCTCGAAGAGGCGGTCAAGATCGCGAATCTGATTGCACCCGAGCACCTCGAGCTCTCGGTCGCCGATCCGTTTGCGCTGCTGCCCGGCGTCAAGAATGCCGGCAGCATCTTCCTCGGCCGGCATGTGCCGGAGGCGCTCGGCGACTATCTCGCCGGCCCGAACCACACGCTGCCCACCAGCGGCACCGCCCGGTTCTCGAGCCCGCTCGGGGTGGACGACTTCGTCAAGCGGAGCAGTTTTCTGTACTACAGCCCCGACGCCCTCGAAAAGGTCGCCGACCGGGTGGTGGATTTCGCGCAGCGGGAGGGGCTTGACGCCCACGGCCGCAGCGTCGCAATCCGCTTTCAGAAGGGAGAATAAAAAGACCGGCGGCGGTGCCGCCGGGTGAGGAGGAGTATCAGATGAGCCGGTTTCTCAGCCAGAAATTCGCGTCGATCGAGCCCTATGTGCCGGGGGAACAGCCGCAGGGGCGCCAGTACATCAAGCTGAACACCAACGAGAGTCCCTATCCCCCCGCGCCGGGGGTGATCGCGGCGATCAACAGTGAGGAGGTCGCAAAGCTGCGGCTCTACTCCGACCCCGACGCCCGGCCGCTGGTCGCGGCGATCGCCCGTCGGTTCGGGGTGGGGGAGGATCAGGTCTTTGTCGGCAACGGCAGCGACGAGGTGCTCGCCTTCTCCTTCCTCGCGTTCGGTGGGGAGGAAAAGCGGTTCCGGTTCCCCGCGCTGAGCTACGGGTTCTACCCGGTCTTCGCCCGGCTGTTCGGGGTGAAATACGAGGCGGTGCCGCTGCGGGCGGATTTCACGATCGACCCCGCCGACTACATCGGCTGCGGGACGAACGTCGTGCTGGCCAACCCCAACGCCCCGACCGGCCTCGCGCTGGGACTGGATGTGATCGAGGAGATCCTCCGCTCGAATCCCGACAGCGTCGTGGTGGTGGATGAGGCCTATGTCGACTTCGGCGGGGAGAGCGCGGCAAAACTGCTCGAAAAATACGACAATCTGCTGGTGGTCCAGACCTTCTCGAAGTCCCGCTGCCTCGCCGGCATGCGGATCGGGTTTGCGCTGGGCAGCCCTGACCTGATCGGGGACCTGCAGCGGATGAAGTTCAGTTTCAACCCCTACAACCTCGACCGGCTCGCGATCCTCGCCGGCACTGCGGCGATGGAGGACGAGGCGTATCTCAAAAGCTGTACCGAAAAGGTCTGCGCCACCCGCCGGCGGGTCACCGACCGGCTGCGGGAGATGGGGTTTGAGGTGCTCGAGAGCAAGACCAACTTCGTCTTCGCGAAAAAGCCGGGCCTTCCCGGCACGCGGCTCTTTGCCGGGCTGCGGGAGCGGGGGATCCTGGTGCGGCACTGGGACGACCCGCTGATTGTGGATTATCTGCGGATCTCGATCGGCAGCGACGCCGAGATGGACACCTTCCTCTCCGCCGTCCGCGAGATACTGGAGGAGGATGCAAAATGAGACAGGCAACCGTTGCCCGCAAGACGAATGAGACCGACATCCAGCTCACCCTCACCCTCGAGGGGGAGACCAGCCGGATCGACACCGGCTGCGGCTTTCTCGACCACATGCTCGAGCTGTTCGCCCGGCACGGCGGATTCGGCCTCGAGCTGAGCTGCAAGGGGGACACCCGGGTCGACTACCACCACACGGTGGAGGACATCGGCATCGTGCTGGGCGAGGCGTTCCGGCAGGCGCTCGGGGACAAGCGGGGGATCAACCGGTACGGCAGTTTCCTGCTGCCGATGGACGAGGCGCTGGTGCTGGTCGCGGTGGATCTCTCGGGCCGGACCACCTGCTGCTGCGAGCTGCAGCTGCCGGCGCCGAAGGTCGGGGATTTCGACACCGAGCTCGGCGAGGAGTTCTTTCTCGGGTTCTGCCGCGGCGGGGAGTTCACCCTCCACCTGCGGCAGCTGGCGGGGAAGAACACCCACCACATCCTCGAGGCGGCGTTCAAGGGATTCGGCCGGGCGATGGCGATCGCGGTGGCGCTGGACAGCCGCCACCCCGACACGCTGCCCAGCACCAAGGGTGTGCTCTGAGCCGATTTGAGAGGAGGAAAACCGATGATTGCGATTATTGATTACGGGGTGGGAAACCTGTTCAGTCTCTCCTCCAGCCTGCGGTACCTCGGGCTGGAGACGACGGTCACCGCCGACGCGAAGGAGCTCGAGCGGGCGGACCGGATCATTCTGCCGGGGGTCGGCGCCTTTGCCGACGCGATTGCAAAGCTGCGCAGCACCGGGCTGGTGGACACCATCCGGGCGCAGGCGGCCGCCGGCAAGCCGCTGCTCGGCATCTGCCTTGGGATGCAGCTGCTGTTTGACAAGAGCTACGAGTACGGCGAGCACGAGGGGCTCGGCCTGGTGCCGGGTCAGGTGGTGCCGCTGGCCGACCGGCTGCCGGCGGGGCTGAAGGTCCCCCACATCGGCTGGAACCGGCTGCAGATCCTGCGCAAAGAGGACCCGCTGTTCAAATACTCCGGCGATGAGGACTACGTCTACTATGTCCACAGCTACTATGCCGACAACTGCGCCGAGAGCACCCTTGCGGTCAGCGAGTACGGCATCCCGGTCACCGGGGTGGTCCGCTGCGGCAGCGTGCTTGGCACCCAGTTCCACCCCGAGAAGAGCGGCGAGGCCGGGCTGCGGCTGCTGCGCGCCTTCAGCGAGCTTTGAGGAGGTGGCGGGAAGTGGAACTGTTTCCTGCAATCGACCTGCGGGGCGGCAAAGCGGTGCGGCTGGTGCAGGGGGACTATGACCAGATGACGGTCTACAGCGACCAGCCCTGGGAGGTGGCACAGGCGTTCCGCCGCCAGGGCGGGCGGAACCTGCATCTGGTCGACCTCGACGGCGCCAAGGAGGGCGCACCGGTCAATCTTGAGACGATCCGGCGGATCGTCTCGGCCGGGGGATTCTTCGTCGAGGTCGGCGGAGGCATCCGGACCGAGCAGCGGGTGGCGGAATATCTCGAGATGGGGGTTTCCCGGGTGATCCTCGGCACCGCCGCGGTCACCGACCCCGCCTTTCTCGACCGGATGGTCGCGAGGTACGGCGGGCGGATCGTGGTCGGGGTGGACGCGCGGGACGGCCGGGTCGCCACCCACGGCTGGCTCGAGACGACCGAACTGGACAGCTTTGCCTTCTGCCGGGATCTGCGCCGGCGAGGGGTACAGACGGTGATCTACACCGATATTTCCCGGGACGGCAAGCTCGCCGGCACCAACCTCGAGGCCTACCGCAGGCTCTGCGGCATCGAGGGGCTCGAGGTGGTGGCGAGCGGCGGCATCAGTGCGCTGGAGGAACTGCGTCAGCTCGACGCGATGGGGGTCGCCGGGGCGATCCTCGGCAAGGCGCTTTACACCGGCAGACTGCGTCTGGACGAGGCGGTCGCGCTGGTACAGAATCAAGCGGGGAGGAGAGAACGATGATCACAAAGCGGATTATCCCCTGTCTCGATGTGCGGGACGGCCGGGTGGTCAAGGGGGTCAACTTTGAAGGGGTGCAGGACGTCGCCGATCCGGTCGAGATGGCCCGGTTTTACAACCAGGCCGGGGCGGATGAGCTGGTCTTCTACGACATCACCGCCAGCGTCGAGGGGCGGGGCATCTTCACCGAGGTGCTGCGCCGGGTCGCGAGCGAGATCTTCATCCCGCTGACCGTCGGCGGCGGCATCCGGACATTGGACGACTTCGACCGGGTGCTCAAGTGCGGCGCGGACAAGGTCAGCGTCAACAGCGGCGCGATCGCCGACCCCGACCTGATCCCCCGCGCGGCCCAGCGGTACGGCGACCAGTGCGTCGTGCTGAGCATGGACATCAAGCGGGTGGACGGCAGGTTCATGCTGTTTGCAAAAGGCGGCCGGGTCAACACCGGCATCGACGCGCTGGAATGGGCCGAGCGCGGGGTGGCAAACGGCGCCGGGGAGATCGTCGCCAACAGCATCGATACCGATGGGGTCAAGGGCGGCTTTGATCTCGAGCTGCTCGACGCCCTCGCCGCCCGGGTGGACGTGCCGATCATCGCCAGCGGCGGCGCCGGCAGGATGGAGGATTTCGCCGAGCTGTTCTGCAACCACCCGGGGGTGGACGCCGGCCTCGCGGCCAGCATCTTCCACCGCAAGGAGGTTGAGATCGGCGCCCTCAAGCGGTATCTGCGGGAAAAGGGCGTCGAGATGCGGCTGTGACAAAAGAATCTGCCCGGCAGGGCAAAAGGGAGTAATTGCGATGTCTGTTGAACTCAAGTTTGATGAAAAGGGGCTGATCCCTGCGATCGTGCAGGATCACTATACCAGAGAGGTGCTCACCCTCGCCTATATGAACGCCGAGAGCCTGGCGATCAGCGTCGCCGAGGGCCGCACCTGTTTCTACAGCCGCAGCCGCCAGTGTCTCTGGCGCAAGGGGGAGACCAGCGGCAACATCCAGCGGATCGTCTCGATCACCGCCGACTGTGACGCCGACGCGCTGGTGGTGGATGTCATCAAGAGCGGCCCCGCCTGCCACACCGGCGCCGAGAGCTGTTTCTTTCAGCCGGTCTACCTCAGCGAGGAGCTGAAACCCTTCTGCTATGAGGGGCTCTACAAGCTGATCGCCGGCCGCAAGAGCGACCCCAAGGAGGGCAGCTACACCAGCTACCTCTTCGACAAGGGGATCGAGAAGATCCTCAAGAAGGTCGGGGAGGAGAGCACCGAGGTCATCATCGCCGGGACCAAGCGGGACCGGGAGGAGACCATCTTTGAGCTCGCCGACCTCACCTACCACCTGATGGTGCTGATGGTCGAGGCGGGCATCTCGATCCAGGATCTCACCGCCGAGCTCGAGAAACGCCATGTCATCGACCACAAGGTCAAGCAGGAGCGGATGCAATGAGCGGGGAGAAACTGCGGCTGCCCCGCACCAGCGTCCACACCCACACCACCTTCTGCGACGGGGAGAACACCCCCGCCGAGATGGCGGCAGCGGCAAAGCGGGCAGGGCTTGGGACGCTCGGCTTTTCGGTCCACGCCTATGTCCCGCAGGAGGACTTCGGGCTGCCCCCCGCCCGGATGGGGGAGTACTGCGCCGAGATCCACCGGCTGCAGTCGGAGTATGAGGGAGAGCTGGAGATCCTCTGCGGCATCGAGCTGGACACCCAGACCCCGCCGGAGCAGCTGGAGCAGGCAAAAAAACTCGATTACCGGATCGGCAGCTGCCACGCGGTGCAGGACGCCGCCGGCCGCTTTTGGACGGTGGACGACACCCCCGAGCTGTTTGACGCCTGCATCCGGGAGGGGTTTGACGGGGACCCGATGGCGATGGCGCGGGCCTACTACGAGCAGTTTGTCCCCTGGGTGGGCAGGCTGGGGCCCGAGATTGTCGGCCACCTTGACCTGATCTCCAAGTTCAACCGGGGCGGGCGGTTCTTTGATGAGGAATCCCCCCGCTACCGCTCCCTCTGCCTCGAGGCGGTCGAGGGGATTCTGCGGTCCGACCTGGTGCTGGAGGTCAACACCGGGGCGATCGGCCGCGGCTGGCAGGACCGGCCCTACCCGTCGGCCTTTCTGCTGCGGCGGATCCGGGAGGTCGGCGGGCGGGTGACCGTCACCGCCGACGCCCACAGCGCCGCCGGGCTGACCTGCTGGTTCGACGAGGCGCTCGCGCTGCTGCGGCAGATCGGCTTTGGCTCGATCTGGGAGCTGACCGCACAGGGCTGGGTCGAAGAGGCGATCTGAAGACAACAAAGACCGGAAGGAGAGATTCCTTCCGGTCTTTTTGTGTTCAGGGAAGAGGAAACCGCGGCAGCTTGCCCGAGAGCATCCGGTCGACGAAGATCAGCGCGGCCCCGATCGCCAGCGAGTTGCCCGAGATATCGTCGATCTTCAAAAATCCGCCGTCCCCCTGCAGCGACGGGTGGGAGACGACCTTCTGCTCGAGCACCGGCAGATATTCCTTGAGGTAGTGGGCGATCTTGCCCCCGATGATGATATCCATATCCAGCGCCAGCCGGATATTGCCCACCGCCTGGGCAAAGTAGTCGAGGTAGGAGTCCCACTGCTGGGCATAGAGGGGATCGCCCTCCCGCACCCGGGTGAAGAACTGATCGAGATCGTCGTCCGAGCGGGCGAACAGGTTGGACAGCGCGCAGTAGGCAGACCAGCAGCCCCGCCCGCCGCAGAAACAGGGCTTGCCGTCCGGCACCAGCACCATGTGCCCGAAGGCGCCGACCTTGCGGTGGGCGCTGGTACCCTGAAAGATGTGGCTGTCGACGATCAGCGAGCCGGCAACGCCGTTGTCGGTGACGATGATGTAGACGGCATCCTGGATCCCGTGGGTGCGCCAGACCGCGCCGAACCCGGCGGTGTTGGCGGCATTCTCGATCTGGATGTCGAAGTCGAAGTACTGCCGGATATTGCCCAGCGGCTCGTTGCGCAGCCCCAGCACCACCGCCCGCTCGATCGAGCTGCCGTCCCAGGTCAGCTCGCCGGGAAATGCGATGCCGACCCCGAGAATCCGCGGCAGCGCGGGCTCGGCGTCCACCAGCTCATGGATGGTGCGGTTCATTGTGCACCAGTAGGCGGGGGTGTTCTCAAACGGCAGCCGGATGGTCCGCTCCCGCAGGATCTTTCCCATCATGTCGATGACCACGATCGAGATATGGTGCTTGCGGATCTCGACCCCCACCGAGTGAAAGGCGTCCCGGTTAAAGGCGACCGTCCGGGGCTTGCGGCCGCCGGAGGACTCCATCTCCTCCCCCTCGATCACCAGGTCCTGCTCCTTGAAGGCCTGCAATGCCTGGGTGATGGTGGGAGAGCTCAGTTTCAGCTCGTTGCGCAGGGACAGCTGGGTCTGCGGTCCATGCCAGTAGAGCTGCTGCAGAATCCTCTGTTCGTTGATCAGACGGACCGAAATATTGCTGAACTTTTTTGTCAAGATCAGCTTTTGCTGATTTGCCATTGCTGACACACCCCCCACGCGGATAAGAAAAACATTTTTGCAAAACTATTTTTACTTTATTGTAACAAATCAGCCGGGCGAATACAAGCCACCCGGCTGATTTGCAGCAGCAGAAATTCAGCTGATCACCTGCAGATACCGCGCAGCGGTTCCGCGGGCAATTTCTTTTTTGCGATTGATGAAATAGAGAATATAGTCGGCCAGAACCATCGCGGCGTTGAACAGATAGAAGTAGAGCGCCGGGTCACGGGAGTAGGTCAGCTTGTGCAGAATGCCGAAGACATAGGCCAGCAGGATCATCGACAGAAAGAGCAGGTTTTTGCCCTTGGTCGATCGGGTGCGCAGGCTGTTATAGACGTTCAGCGGCCAGGCGAACCCGAAACAGATGATCATCAGCACTTCAAAGATGGACATTGCAACGCCCCCTTACCGCTTGGTATCCCACAGACCGCAGAAGGGATCCACCGGGCTCTTGCCCTTGAACGCCGAGCGGCCCATCAGTTTCTCGACCACCGCCCGCACCGTGACCTCGTTGGAGGTGTAGGCGTTGATGTAGGTCTTGACCATCGGCACATCGGTCAGATGATAGGGGTTGGAGAAGGAGAGGAAGAGGGTCGGGATGTCGCAGACATACTTCGGGGAATCCTCGCCCAGGAAATCGTCCCAGGTGATCCGGATGGTGGTCTGGTTGCTGCTGACCTTCATATTGGCGTAGTAGATCAGCAGATCGGTGTCCCGCCGGTAGTCCTCCAGCGAGATCTCGGCGCCGGGATAGGGGCTGTCCTTGAAGTAGTCGACCTGGAATCCCTCTTTTTCCAGCAGCTCCTTGAAGAGCTTGACCTCCGGCAGCACCTCGCCGGGGGCCACCTTCTCGTTGGTGACCATGATCAGTTTGACCTTGGGGGTCTTGGCGGGGGAGAGCGGCAGCAGCCCCTCCCGGTCCTTGACCAGGGTGACGCAGCGGTCGGCCAGCTCCTCGGCCCACTGGATATGCTCGGGGCAGCGCAGCACCTTGTTCAGCACCGAGATGTCCGGCACCAGCTCCTTGTTCTTGTGCAGGCCCAGCGAGGCCTTGAGCGCGAGGATCCGGGTCACCGCCTCGTCCAGCCGCGCGCGGCTGAGCAGGCCGCTCTCGAGGCCCTCGGTCATGTACTTGACATCCTCCTTCTGGTTGATGGTGAACAGGAAGATGTCCGCGCCGTGCTCGATCGAGAGGGGAACCGCCTGCCGGCGGGGCATCGAGCAGGTAAAGCCGACCATCTGGGTCGCGTCGGTGACGATCACGCCGTTAAAGCCCATCTTCTCCCGCAGGATGCCCTGCAGCAGCTCTTTGGAGAGGGAGCCGGGCAGAATCTCCTCGTCCCGGATCTCGGGATTGACCATCCGGCAGAGCGCCGGCTGCAGGATGTGGGAGGCCATCAGGGTGGGCGCGCCGTAGTCGATCAGCTCCTGATAGATCCGGCCGTAGCTCGCAAACCACTCGTCGGCCGACAGGCTGTTCACGCTCGCCATCAGGTGCTGATCCCGGAAGTCCACCCCGTCGCCGGGGAAGTGCTTGATGGTGGTGGCGATCCCGTTCTCGCGGCAGGCGTCCATATAGGCCTTGGCCATCCGGATGATCCGGTCGGGATCACTGCCGAAGGTCCGCACGTTGGTGATGGGGTTTTCGGGATTGCGGTCGATGTCGATGATCGGCTCAAAGGTCCAGTTGATGCCGACCGCAGCGCCCTCCCGGGCGGCCACGAGGCCCAGCCGGTACTCCTGCTGGGGGTCGTCGGTGGCCGCGGCGCCCATCGGGCTGGCCACATAGGTCCCGTCGGTGAGCCCGCCGTTGCCGCCGCTGCCGCCCCGCTCGAGGTTGCAGGCGACCAGCATCGGGATCTTCGCCTTCTGCTGCAGCAGATGGGAGACCTCGTTCATCCGCGCGCCGCTGAAGGGGCGGTACATCACCCCGCCGGGGGTGATGTTGGAGAACAGATCCTCCGGGTCGCTGCCCGGTCGATCCCAGAGAATTTCACAAAAGAGCTGTCCGATCTTTTCGTGATCGGTCATGCCCGCCAGCGTCTCCTTGACCCAGGCGCAGGCGTCGTCGTCCAGATAAAAAGGCTTGGCTTTCAGATCCACCATGCCGGATTCACACCTTTCCAGTTGCTAGTTTGATTAATCTTTGTTCCGCATCCGCTCGTAGATCCGCTCGCTGTAGACGTCGAGGATGACCGCGACCAGGATGATCACGCCCTTGGAGACCATCTGCCAGAAACTCGATACCCGCAGAAGGTTCAGGCCGTTGCTGATCAGACCGATGACGAGGCAGCCGAACAGGGTGCCGACCACCGTGCCGCTGCCGCCGCCCATCGGGGTGCCGCCGATGACAACCGCCGCGATGATGTCCATGACGGTATCGCCGCCGAGGGTGGTCTGCGCCGAGGCGACACGGCCGCAGGAGACCAGCGCGGTGATCGCGATGGTCACGCCCAGCAGGGCGGAGACGAGGATCCGGGTTCTGGGCACGCTGATGCCGGAGACACGGGCGGCCTCGGGGTTGCCGCCGACCGCGATGACGTCACGGCCGAACTGGGTGCGGCTGAAGATGATCGCGCCGATGATGATAAAGCAGATCATCAGCAGGACGGGGAAGGGAATGGGGCCGACATAGCCCTGACCCATGAAGATGATGCCCTCGTTCAGGCCGCCGATCGGGGAGCCGTTGCTCAGCAGCATCAGGGTGCCGCGGAAGATCTGCTGCATCGCCAGGGTGACCAGGAAGGGCGGCAGATTGAACTTGTTTGCGATAAAGGCATTCCAGGAACCGCAGAGCGCGCCGACCAGGATGCAGACCATCAGGATGACGACAAAGGGAATCGCCTGATTCTGGGAGAGCAGGCCCGAGATGATGCCGATCATGCACATCATGTAGCCGGCCGACAGGTCGACGCTGTTGGAGGCCAGCAGCAGGGTGTAGCCCACGCCGATGATGCAGTTTGCGCTGATCTGACGAGCAAGGCTCATCAGGTTGTTGTAGGTCAGAAAGGTGCTGGTGCTGATCGAGAGCAGCGCGCTGAAGATGAGAACCAGCAGCAGCGAACGGTTTTTCAGGAAAAAGACGAGGATGTCGTCTTTGGAAAACTTTTTCTTCTTTGCGGATGTATTCATTTCGAAAGATCCTCCCTCTTTTGGGTCGTGGACGAAAGGCCGAACATTTCCGCCATCAGCTCTTCGGCGGTGGCCTCGCCGCGGTCGTGACGTCCGATGATCTTGCCCTCCCGGATGACCAGGAGACGATCGCTCATGCCCATGACCTCGGGCAGATCGCTCGAGATCAGGATGATCGCAATGCCCTCCTTGGCCAGCTGGTTGCAGTACTCATAAATCTCGCTCTTGGCGCCGACATCGACGCCGCGGGTGGGCTCGTCCAGAATCAGCACCTTGGGCTTGGTCAGCAGGGCGCGGCCGACCATGACCTTCTGCTGGTTGCCGCCGGACAGCGACCAGATCGGCATCTCGGGACCGGCGGTCTTGACGTGGAGCGTCTTGATCATCTCGGCGGTGTCCTTTTCCTCCCGCCGCATGTTGATGAAACTCGCCTTGCAGATCTTGTAGAAATAGGCGAGGGTCATATTCATCCGGACATTCATCTTGAGCACGACGCCGCGCCGCAGACGGTCCTCGGTCACCATCGCGATGCCGTTGTTCAGCGCCTGACGGGGGGTGCGGTTGACGATCTTCTTGCCGTCGAGCAGGATTTCGCCGCCGTCGATGGGATCAATGCCGTAGATGCCGTTCATGATCTCGGTGCGCCCGGCGCCGACCAGACCGCAAAGGCCGAGAACCTCGCCGGCATGGACCTCAAAGCTGATATCCTGATACTGGCCGGCCTTGCGCAGCCCGCGCACCTCCAGTACCTTTTCCCCGCGGGGGACATCCTCCTTGGGATACAGGTCCTTGACCTCCCGGCCGGCAATGCCGTTGATCAGATCATTCATCGTGATGTCGGACACCTTCTGGGTGCTGATCATATGGCCGTCCCGGAAGATGGTCACCCGGTCGGCAATCTCAAAGACCTCCTCCAGCTTGTGGGAGATGAAGATGATCGACTTGCCCCGGGAGGAGAGCTGCCGGATGATCTTGTACAGCACCTCGACCTCCTTGTCCGAGAGGGCGCTGGTCGGCTCATCCATAATCACGATCTTGGAGTCGTAGGAGATCGCCCGCGCGATCTCGACCATCTGCATCTGGGCGACGCTGAGGTTGGCGACCTTCTCTTTGGGATTGACCTCGATGCCGTACTCTTCAAACAGCTTTTTGGTCGCCTCGACGCAGCGCTCGGGGAAGTAGATGCCGCCGCTCGAGAACCGCTTGACCCGGCCGATCCAGACGTTGTCCGCAACCGTCATGCTCGGCACCAGCCGCAGCTCCTGATGGATCATCGAGATGCCCTTTTCCAGCGCATCGTGGGGGCCCTTGGGGTTATAGGGCTCCCCCGCGAGGGTCATTGTGCCCTCATCCGGATGATGGATGCCGAGCAGGACATTCATCATGGTGGACTTTCCTGCGCCGTTTTCTCCCGCGAGGGCGAGCACCTCGCCCTCCTCCAGATCGAAATCCACATTCGACAGCGCGCAGGTCGAGTAAAAACGCTTGCAGATTCCTTTTGCTTGTAACAGTTTCATTTATATCCACCTTTCATGGCCCCGGCCGCGCAGCGCCGGCCTGGAAAAGATAACCGGGGAACATTGCTGTTCCCCGGAAGTCTTGTATGGGTTAGGCCATGCCGTTGGCGGCAAGCAGGTCATCCACATTGTCCGCGGTAGCAAGCTGATAGTACTCGGGGATGGGATTGGCCTTCTCGACGGTCTCGCCGTCCATCGCCTTCTGGACATAGTCCGCAGCGGTGACCGCCAGCTGACGCATCGCCATCAGAACGGTGGCATCCAGCTCGCCACTGCGCAGATAGTCGATACCGGTGCTCGAGCAGTCGATCGAGACGATCAGATAATCCTCAACATTCAGGCCCTGCGCCTTGATCGCGTTGATGATGCCGCCGGCCTGGTCGTCGGACTGGGTGACAAAGCAGTTGATGTCGGGATAGGTGGAGAGCATATCGGTGGTGATGTTGTAAGCCTTCTCGGCGTCGAACTCAGCGTACTGATCCGCGACCAGATTGACCCGGCCCTCGTTCTCGGGGTTGTTCAGGCAGGTGTCCTCAAAGCCCGCATACCGGTCGGCAACGCTCTGGCTGCCGGACTGACCACGGATGAAACCGATGTTCAGGGTCACATCGGGGTTCGCGGCGAGATAGTCGTTGACGAACTTGCCCTGAACCTCGCCGGCCAGATGATGGTCGCCGGAAACAAAGGTGTAATAGGAGCTCTCGTCGGCGTTGATCGCACGTCCCGCGACGATGCAGGGGATGCCGGCGTCGCCGCAGGCCTCAACCGCAGGCGCACTGCCCTCGGTGTCGCAGCCCATGATGACGATGGCCTTGCAGCCCATGTTGATCAGCGACTCAACGTTGGACAGCTCAGCCGACACATCGCCGTTGGCGTTCAGCAGAACCGGCTCCCAGCCGGCCTCTTCGGCGGTCTCCTGGAAGAAATCGGCCATCTGTTTCATCGTGCTGTCCATCGAGTTCAGCGAGTAGCCGATCAGCGGGGCGTCCCCGGAGGCCGCGGCGCTGCTGCCGCCGGTCGAGCCGGTCGAGCCGGAAGAGCTGTCCGATCCGCCGCAGGCAACCAGCGAAAGGGCCAGAGCGGCACTCAGAACAAGAGCCAAAAACTTTTTCATACTGTCTTTTCCTCCTTTTAATGTAAGCCATTCGCCCTCTCAGGGCGGAAACAACTTTTGTAAATGACTTTAAATAAAGAATAGAAGAATCAGCAAAAAAAGTCAAGATGATCACGAAAACTTCGGAAAAATCATTAGAATATTGCAAGATATTTTATTCAAAAAATCAAAAGAAATTTGATTTTTGCAAAAGATTGCAGTTTTAATTTGTGCAATTTGGTAATTTTACCAATTCAGAAATCCAAAATTAACCATATACTTTTGCCAAAATATTTGCAAAAGCAACCCTTCCGTGCTATTCTATCTGCGGAAATACCATGCAAACTGTGTGACAGCAGTTCTGGATAGGGTAAAAAGGAAGGGTGTAGGAATGAAAGGATTGCTTTTTGATCTGGACGGTGTTTTGGTGGATACTGCGAAGTATCATTTTCTGGCCTGGCGGGAGATCGCAAAGGAGCTGAAGATTCCGTTTGATGAAAAGGACAACGAGCGGCTCAAGGGGGTCAGCCGCATGCGGAGCTTTGAGATCATCCTCGAGATCGGCAACCGGCTGATGAGCGAGGAGGAGAAGGAATTTTACTGCGCCAAAAAGAATGAGCGGTATCTCTCTTATATAAAAGAGATGCCCAGCAGCGAGGTCCTCCCGGGCGTGCGGGAATTTTTGACCGATGCCCATGCGGCGGGGTACGGCATTGCGCTGGGCAGCGCGAGCAAGAACAGCCGTCTGATCCTCGAACGGCTCGAGCTGACCGGATATTTTGATGCCATCATCGACGGCACCAAGGTGGAAAAGGCAAAGCCGGATCCCGAGGTCTTTCTCAAGGGCGCGCAGGAACTCGGATTGCCCCCGGAGGAATGCATCGTGTTTGAGGACTCCCAGGCAGGGCTGCAGGCGGCCCATGCGGGCAAGATGTTCTGTGTTGGCATCGGAACGCCGCAGCGTCTGCCCGAGGCGGATCTCTGTATGCCGGGTTTCGCCGGTGTGACCATGCAGCAGATCGAGAAGGCATTGCTCAGCCACAGCAGGACGCTGTGACAGGGAAAGATAAAGAGGGCGTCGGGATCCTTGAAATCCCGGCGCCCTCTTTTTATCTGTCTATCATTGATCTGCTTTTGATTTGTTTATTCGCTGTCCAGATGACGGCGCACACGCTGGATGATCATATCCAGCGCGACCTCGTTGCGCCCGCCCTCGAGCACAATGATGTCCGCCGCCCGCTTAGAGGGCTCGACAAACTGCTCGTGCATCGGCTTGACCGTCGACAGGTACTGGCTGATGACCGAGTCGAGGCTGCGCCCCCGCTCCTTGACGTCCCGGGAGATCCGGCGCAGCAGCCGCACGTCGGCATCGGTGTCGACAAAGATCTTGATGTCCATCATATCCCGCAGAATCGGGTTCTGGAAGATCAGGATGCCCTCGATAATCAGCACCCGGGAGGGCTCGACATGGATGGTCCGGTTCGAGCGGTTGTGCACCGTGAAATCATAGACCGGGCAGTCCACCGCCTGACCTGCCCGCAGCTTGGCGAGATGGTCGATCAGCAGATCGGTGTCAAAGGCATCGGGGTGGTCATAGTTGAGCTCGCACAGCTCCTCATAGCTCATCCCCTCGTGGGCCTTATAGTAGTTGTCGTGGTAGATCACGCTCACGTCGTCCCCGAAGTACTCCTTGAGCCGGTCGGTCAGGGTTGTTTTTCCGCTGCCGGTACCGCCGGCAATTCCGATCACCATCATGTCCATAGTAGGGGCGCATCCTTTCAGCAGAGATTTACCAAAAGCAAGGTTCAATTT